>JBARMF010000223.1:0-4439 GCA_049802315.1 Candidatus Udaeobacter sp. | reverse complement strand
CGTTGAGAGGAACCTCGTGATCGGTCGGCGCAAAAACGACTGCACCCGCCACAAGATTCTCCTCCGGTGCAGTCGGGAATTCTTCTTTTGTGGGCTTGCGTTCAGCAATTGTGACGTAGTTCGTCGCCCTGACGAACTTCTCAAACTGCGCATTGGTCACCGGAGTCGCATCCATCCAGAAAGCATCCACGTACACACGATGCACCGGCTGGGAGTCGTTCGAAGCCATCGGCATTGCATGACTTCCCTCGCCGCCCACCGTCGCGCCCATGGAAAATTCGCCGCCCGGAATCCAGACCATCCCTTCAGGCGGTTTGCCTGCGGGCGAACTCTTGTTTGCGACAGTCGGCTGAAATTCCGCCGTGCCGCAAAACGCCGACGCTCCGGTTAACACAATGATCGCGCAAAGTACCAGCGTCCGATGTGTGCGGTGTATCATTGACGCTTATGTTTATCTGCGGCAAGCAGCCTTGCCGTTAAGCAGCCGGCTCGGAATGTAGTTCTCGCTGCTTTTGTCGTAGATCAGCAGACGGCAAATCAGAATCAAGAAATCCGAGCGCGTGCGGCACCTTGATAACACGCACTCCAGCCTTGCGCTGTTGCTCGACAATTTGATCGCGGAACGCCTGCATTCGAGTCCAATGCACCTTCGGCCGGAAATGATGTTCGGCATGGTAGCCATTGTAGAACCACGTCCAGTTATAGAGCTTGCCGTAGGTACTCACGCCCCAGGCAATCGGTTCATCGGGATTGCCGCCGTAATGCCGGTAGTAGCCGTTCAGATAAGAGAGGCAGTGGCCAAAATACCAAAACGGCAAAAGGAAACAGATGTAATGCCAGTTCAGTATACCGAGCATCACAAAAGTCGTGACGAAGCATACCAGCTCGAACACTCCCCAAAACGCCTCGCGCGGATTTTTTCGTTTTAGTTCCTTCAACACTGTCTTGGGATCCTCGCGGAAGAAACTTACGAATGTGTATTTCAACGGATGTTCCGCTTCACCGTCATGGCCGTGTTTATAAATCGAAATCCAATCGATCGTGTCACCATGATTGTCGGGTCGATCGGCATTGCCCTTGTGATGCTGCATGTGAATGCACTCGTAAAAAACCTGACCGAAGCCAACGGTAATCGATTCCATGATGCTGAATAACCGATTCAGTAGCGGCGAACGAAAATACGGATTGTGAATAAAGTTGTGAGAAATGCCGTTGATGTTCCACGAAATGCTGACCGAATAAATAAAACCAAGAATCAGCATGACCCAGAGCGGGACGCGCGGGAAAAGATAAAACATCCCAAAGAAGTAGACGCAGTGCAGAACGGCTGCCGCGACAGGGACGATGTCCCAGCGGGTGTGCGCAAAAATCCTGGAATTTGTCTTCGGACGCTCGATCGCGACCGATTCACTCAAAGAAGCTGGCATTGTGTTAGGAACCCCTGTTGGAATACACAATTTTCACGGATAAATCCAGTCGGAAATTCTCGTTCCGATTTACAGCCGGACGTCGGCGAATCACATTGCAGAAAGGGCCAGCCGAATGGCGGTGAGAAATTCCTCGTCGTCGAATGGCTTGGTGAAAAAAGCCGACGCGCCAGCTTTCAGGGAGGTGGAACGAACGAGCGGATCGTCTTTTCCGGTAAACATGATGACGCGCGTTGACGGCGAAAGCTCTCGCAATCGCGATTGGACCTCAAGGCCGTTCATGAGCGGCATCCAAACATCAATGATGGCAACCGTAGGGCGATGAACTTTCACATAGCTCAAAAACGGGTCCGGCTCGCTGAACTGTTCAGGGTGCCAACCTGCCGACATGAGAAGCCGATTGAGGCCCCTCAACACCGAAGGATCATCGTCGAGAAGACAGATCCGATCTGGGCGTGAAGCATGCAAAACAAGTGAATACTACACTCGCGTTCGACGCGGCAATATGAGACCTTAGTCTCACGCCGCCCAGGGAATGCACTGACACGGTGCCCGACTTCCTCATACGCGGCCGCCGTGCACCTTCATGTTTGTTCTGCAGTGCCTAGCTCACTTGCCTGAACATGTTGTCCGACTGAGGTGTTGTCATTAATCAAAGGACAACGCTTTTGCACGCATCACGTAGAAGGTCCGTTTACCGGAAGGACAAATTCAAACCGAGCCCCACCGCCATCCGCGTTTTTCCCTGCGATGGTGCCGCCATGCGATTCAAGAATCGAACGTGCAATTGCCAGGCCCATTCCAAGTCCTTCGTTTTTCGTAGTGAAGAAAGGATCGAACAGACGATCCTGCATCTCCGCCGAAACTCCGATACCGTAATCGCGCACGCTCGCGCAAACTGTACCATCGCCATTTGATTGCGTTGCGATCATGACCTTGCGCCTGGAGATCGGTGTGTCGCGCATGGCGTCAAATGCGTTGATCACAAGATTCAGCAACACCTGTTGAAGTTGAACCGGGTCGGCTTCGACGGTCCGCAAACTCGAATCGAGCGATGTTTCCACCTGGCACGAACGCAGCAAGGCATCGGCAGATACCATGCGCACTGCGTCCGTCACAACCTCGTTGAGATTTACTGATCGACGCTCCACCTGCTCTTTCTTTACCATCCCCCGAATGCCGCGAACTACGTCACCGGCGCGGTGTCCGTCTGAAATGATGTCACCGAGCAGTTCGTGAATTTCCGCTTGATCAACATTCCCGCGATCGATGAAACGCTGTCCAGCCGCGGCGTTACTGAGAATTCCAGCCAACGGCTGATTCAACTCATGAGCAATGGAGGCAGACATTTCACCCATTAACGCCACACGACTGAGGTGACTGAGCTCGTCACGTTGCCGCAGTGCTTCGGCTTCAGCGAGCTTGCGTGGCGTTATGTCTATGGAAACACCAATGAGGCGGCCGCCTTTGCGATTATTTCCGGCTACGGAGCGTGCGCGCCCCCCGATCCAGCACTGAGTTCCGTCCGGTAACAAAACACGATATTCGATTTCGTATCCACTGCCGGTTTCTAATGCGTGTTTGACGGCGGAATCGCGAAGCTCACGATCCTCTGGGTGAACCCGATCTTGAAGCGCCGCGTGGTCGAGGGGAGTCTCGGAATCAAATTGAAACAAAGTGCGCGCGCTATCAGACATCCAAAGCTCATTGGTAGCGGGGTCCATCTCCCACACCCCGAGATGAGCTGCTTCGGCTGCGAGAACTACTCGTTCCTCGAATTCGTGCAAAGCCTCTTCCTTTTTCATTAATTCTGTGACGTCTACGCATGAGCCGATGTAGCCGGCGAATCCTCCTTGCGCATCATGGCGTGCCACGCCCTGATCCGATATCCAGCGATACTCGCCATCATTTCGTCTCAACCGGTATTTCATAACAAATGGCTGGCGGGCATCGAATGCCTCGATGTAAAACTCCAGACACTTTTGCAGATCGTCCCGGTGCACGCCTTCAGCCCAGCCGTTTCCAAGCTCCTGTTCGATGCTGCGGCCTGTAAACTCTAACCACGGTTTGTTGAAAAAAGTGCAAAGCTTATCTACCCCAGCCATCCAGATAAGGACGGGGGCAGCATCCGCGACGTTCCGGAAACGCGACTCGCTTTCGCCAAGTTCGGTTGCTCCAGTTACCCGTTCCTCGATGACTGTGGCCAGAAACAACAGTGGGATCGCTAAGACGATTAGAAATATTTGGATTGAAAGGGCGTCTTGTTCAGTTGGTCCGCCGGAGAATGGTCCATGCCCGTGAGATGCGCTCCAGATCGCCAGGAAGCTGACAATCGAAACAGCAGTGCTTGCTCCCGGAGAGCCGAATCGTACCGCCGCCCAAAGAAGGAATGGGAGCGGGAGAAATAGAAGAGCCGAGTCCGCTCCCGATCCGAGTCTGTAAAGAACAGCATAACTTACGAGCAACAGCCCAACAAATAGCGCGCATGCTTCCAAGTAACGCGATGATCGGGCTGTGCGCAGAGGCTGGATTCCAGTCGTCGCCCACGTCACGACCAACGGCACAATTATCAATGCCGCGAGGGCATTAGAAAAAAGGCGCACCCGGATCAGCTCCCAGTAGGTGTCCTTGCCCCAATGGTTCCATACGACAAGAGCGGCGTCCAAAAACGATGACAAAAATGGGGCGATAAACACCACGCAAAGGCAAAACAGGCCTACGTTGCGAAGTGTGGTGAAACGAATAGGCCCACCCACCAGGTACCGCATCAACCCGGCGCCGATCAGTGCTTCGCAGGAGTTGCTGAGGAACCAGCAAAAAATCATCAGCGGTGGAACGTGACTCTGCAATTGCGCCGCCAAATGCGCTGGAAGCGCAGCCAATAGTACGACCCACCAGCTGCGCGGCGGCGTAAACAAAAGCGCCGCGACAAGAACAGAATTTGGAGGCCAAAGAACAGAGACTGGATGAGGTTGAAACGTGAGTGCAAAACCGATTTTGCAACCAAGATAA
>JBARMF010000222.1:0-5449 GCA_049802315.1 Candidatus Udaeobacter sp. | reverse complement strand
TTTCGTAGCTGTTCAGCGGTAGTCGGGCAACAAATGCGTGCCCTATGCGGCCTCAGAGTTTGGGCCGCTCCGTTTGTCTATTTAATCGCGTTGCTTGGGACTTGGTTGTTAGCAAACGAGAGCGCCCAGCCTTGGGCCTTTTTTTTACTCGTTGCTTCCGCTGTGCTGGCGGTGGTGCTATGGGGCCGACAACATTGGCCATACGCGTTTCCATCCGATTCTACTGCCCCGAAGCACATAAACCGCAGACGCTTGTTCTACTTGTTAGGTCTTGGCATGGCGACGCTGCTTGTGCTTGCAGCAGACTTTCGCTACGCGGCCGCATCAAATGAGACATTCGGGCTCGCAGGTATTTTATGGATCGCAGCCATAGCCTTGCTGCTTTGCTCTGTTTTCTTCGCCTCACATTCGTTATGGGGTGGTTCCACGGCACCAAGCCTTCCGCGATGGCCAACGTGGGAAATCGCGCTCCTGACCCTGGTGTTTGTTTTGGCGTTGTTCAGTCGAGTTTGGAACCTGACGAATTTCCCAGACAACATTTATCCGGACGAAATTATGACCGGCACCGTTGCCGCCCAGAGTTATATAACTCCAACAATTCCGCCGCCGTCGGTCTTCAGCACGTTGTGGAGCGGGATTGATCTGCCCGCTCTTTGGTTCTGGTTCGTGGCCGTATTTCTGAAACTGGGCGGGACCTCGCTTGCAATGTTAAGATTGCCAGCCGCTTTGTTCGGGGCGGCTACAGTTATCTCGCTTTACGCATTGTTGCGCGGAACATGGGGTAAATACGCGGCGATAACTGGAAGCACCATCATGGCTTTCAGCGTTTCGAATGTTCATTACAGCCGCCTGGCGCTTAACAACATCGTGACGCAGTTCTTCTGGGCCACTTGTTTCTTTTTCTTGTTGCGCGCGTTGCGGTCACGTCGCCCATCCGATTGGGTTCTGGCAGGTTTGTCGGCTGGGTTAAGCGAGTACTTTTATTATGGAACACGGCTTCTGCCTTTCATCCTGGCAATGTTTATGGTGTTCCTGCTTGCTACCCATTGGAAACAAGCTCGCCATTACGCGAGCGGTTTCCTCCTGCTGGGGGGAAGTTATCTCGTGGGATTTGGTCCGCTGTTAGTTCACTTCATTCGGGATCCGAACCTCTACCTGGGACGAGGAGCAAGCCTCCTCATTTGGTCACCGCACATTCCGATCAGTTTTGCCGATTTCCGCCAGGCCTGGAAAACAATTTGGCCAGTGTTATCCGAGAACTTACTTGGAATCAGCACTCACAGTTCACAAGATATCATATTTTATGGGCCCCTGTTGTTTCCTGTCGAAAGCGCGCTCCTGGTCCTGGGCGTTGCGCTGCTTTTGTGGCACTGGCGTCATCCGGCCGCGTTTCTCATACTCGCCTCCGGGTTGGGCGTCTTGTTCGTGGGTGGAACGCTCGTGGCATATCCGAACAGCGTGCCGCCTCTGATCAATCATTGGACTCCTGCCTTCCCAGCCTTCTATCTTGCTTTGGGAGTGCCTGTAGGCGCATGGGCAACGTCTGGTAAATCGGAATTAGAACCCGAGTTGCGCTGGATCTTGCCGGCAACAGTCGGAATTGCGTTAGTCGTGCTTGGCTGGTGCAATTTGAATTTTTATTTCCATCGCTATTACGCCGACCCTGAAAGCCTCAAGAGCAAAGCGTACAGATCGGCCCAACAGAACTACGAAGTGCAAACCGCTCAGAGCCGCTACTCGGCATCACTCGGCCGCAACTATGACGTTTTCACGGTCGGCCAGAGCCCGTGGCCGTATGATCTTGTAACTACGCGATACCTCGTCGGAGAGCAGAAGTGGACGCTGCTCACCAATCCCGTGACGGAACTGGCATCCATAACTCGGGACATCAAAGGAATGGCGTTCCTCTTTTTCGCAGGAAACGAGCAATATGAAGAGACGACACATAAGCTTTTTCCCGGCGGCAATCACGGCGAAGTAACAAGCCGGCATGGCAAGCACTTGTTCTACACATACGTGCTCCCACCACCTCAAGCACAGGCGATCCAGAAATAACACTCGCTTTGGCTCGACTGACAATCGCACGCGATTATAACTGGACTGATGCGATTTGGTTTTTATCGATGCGCGCGTTTGCTATTGGTGCCCGCTGCAGCAGTTCTGCTTTTTGTTATTCCCGGATGCGGGAATTCCAGCATCGTCGGCAAATGGCGAATGTCGGGAAACGAAAATCAAACAGTTTGGGAATTCTCGAGTAACGGCTCCGTGCTCGTCGGAGAAGTCCGCGGCAGATATAAATTCGGCGACCAGGACCGACTCAAAATCGAGACGCCGTTCGCGACGACAGTTTACCTGATGACACTTTCGAACGACCAGCTCGTGCTTCAGGACCTCGGCGGATCCAAGCTCGAATTCACGAGGGTACGATAATGGTAGGGTCGGTGCGCCGCGTCGACCGGACGCCGCAGCGCGGCGTCCCTACCTAAAACTCGGCGCTGCCGGGAGTGCGCGCGAAGGGAATCACATCGCGGATGTTCGAAATGCCGGTGATGAACATCAGCATGCGTTCGAAGCCGAGGCCGAAGCCGGAGTGCGGCACAGTTCCATAACGACGCAGATCAAGGTACCATTTGTAATCGGCGGGATCCATGTTGTGACGCCGCATGTTGTCCTCCAGCAGTTCCAGTCGTTCTTCACGCTGGCTGCCGCCGACGATCTCGCCGATGCCTGGGACCAGTAAATCTATGGCCGCAACGGTTCTGCCATCATCGTTGGACCGCATGTAAAATGGTTTGATTTCCTTGGGGAAATTAAAAACCGTGACCGGACATTTGAAATGTTTCTCCGTGAGCCAGCGCTCATGCTCCGATTGCAGGTTTGAGCCGTAATCGATCGGGAACTCGAATTTTTCACCGCTCTTTTTCAAAAGCTCGACTGCCTCTGTGTAGGCGATCCGCTGAAAGGGCCGTTCAATGACGAAGTCGAGTCGGGCAAGCAACTCCTTGTCCACGAATTTCGTGAACAATTCCAACTCTTCGGCGCACTGCTTTCTCGCGTCGGCGATCAAATACTTCACCAACTCTTCGGCGAGATCCATGTTCCCGGTCAGATCGCAAAATGCCATTTCCGGTTCGATCATCCAGAACTCGCTGGCATGCCGCGACGTGTTTGAATTCTCGGCGCGAAATGTCGGGCCGAAGGTGTAAACCTTCGTAAGCGCGCAGGCGAACGCCTCCGCTTCCAGCTGTCCACTGACAGTGAGATAAGTTTGGCGCGCAAAAAAATCCTGTGTGTAATCGATGTCGCCGTTTTTTTGTGGCGGATTCTTGATGTCGATCGTTGAAACCCGGAACAGCTCGCCGGCGCCTTCGCAATCACTTCCGGTGATGATGGGTGTATGAACGTAAACGAAACCGCGATCCTGGAAAAACTGGTGAACTGCGAATGCGAGCCGGCTACGCACACGGAACACGCAACCGAAAAGATTCGATCGTGGACGCAGATGCGCGATCTCGCGCAAGAATTCCGGAGTGTGCCCCTTTTTTTGGAGCGGATAACTTTCGTCGGCGTCCCCGACAATTTCGATATCTCGCGCGACCAGCTCCCATTTCTGTCCTTTGCCCTGCGATGGCACCAGCGCGCCCTCAACAACGAGTGAAGCACCGGTGTTGAGCCGTTGGATGTCTGCGTAGTTCGGCAGCGCATCCTTCTTCGCGATGATCTGAAGGTTGCGCAAAGATGAGCCGTCGTTCAGCTCGAGAAACGAAAAGTCTTTCGAATCGCGCCGCGTGCGCACCCATCCCTGCACACGAACCGGTTCAATCGGCACAGGGCTCTGCAATGCATTCTTAATGGGGGTTGGAGAAAGTTGCGTCATTTACATCGAGAGGTTCCTCGACTTCGCTCGGAATGACAAGTGAGCACGCGTTGCGGCAGCAGGTGCGCGCGACAAGACCCAGGGCTACTCCAAGGCGTAGAGAAACCCGTCCGCGCTGCCGAAGTAAACGACTCCATTCACAACAAGCGGCGAAGAATAAATTCCTCCGATCCGAATTTCTTGATCGGTTGCCACGAGCGGCGCTTCACGCCAATTGGAATGATAGAGAAAGGGCACATTAAACTTTCGATCACCGGTAAGCACCCAAGCGTTGTTTTGCTTGGACTTCTCGACCTGAAAATCCCAGAGCAGATCGCCAGTTTTTGCGTCACGCGCTTCCAACGTCCCGTTCAGCACACCGAGAAAAACGACATCGCCGGCGACTGACGGCGACGAAAACACGAATGCCTTTCCCTGCTGACGCACGATGGGCTTGCCGCTATTAGCGTCAACAACGTGGTACAAACTGGAGTCCGATGTAGCAAAGAACACTTTCCCGTCAGCAACCGCTGGCGATGTAATTACCCAGCTCTGGTCGTTAAAGAATCTCCATTTCTCTTTGCCCGTTGCTGCGTCGAGCGCATACAGATTTGAATCACGGCAGCCGGTGTAAACCGTTCCGTTCACCACCGCAGGTGAAGATTGGAAGCCGACCTGATTGTGCATCGTTGGGTCTTCGCCTCCGTGGAAACGCCATTTCTCTTTTCCTGTCGTAACGTCCACAGCATAGAAATAACTGTCCCAGCTTCCAAAAAACAAAACGCCGTCTGCGAGCGCGGGCGAAGCGTGCACAACATCGCCGGCCTGCTCAAAATTGCCGGTCAATCTGTTGTTCGCATCGAGCCGCAATTTCAATTGAATCCCGAGCGTGCCTTTCACTGCGAAATTCACGTCGGGCGACTGCACCTTGATGTCCGTGAGCGGCACGCCTTTCAACCCTAGCCCGGGGATAATAATCGACCCGGTCCACGCGCCGTTTTCCTGAGCAAGATCGACAACAACCGTTAATTCGTTGTCAGGAATCCGCGCAGTGCCCTCCCACCGGCCGCTGACTACATCTTCTGCTCGACACGGCAAGCCGCAGCGACGATCAGGATCATCATCAACCGCACAAGCGCGCGGGCCCCTGTCATGAACTGAGGGGTAGCCAACTGCCCGGTTGCGCCGGCGCCTTTACACCGTTGAAACTCAGATAGGTGTATTCTTGAAGGAAACGCTCGTAGTCATCGAGCAGACGCATCGCGTCGTTAGGCTTGAGGCGATCGGTCTTAATCGCCGCGTCTACTTGCGCTTTGAGCAGGCGCATTAGCTCGAGTTTATCCCACTGCGTCATGGCGAGCACTTCACCGATTGTGCTGCCCTCGATTACTTCCTCAATGTACCAGCCCGATTCTTCATCTGGATCAAGAAAAACGTGCACCTCTGTGACCCGGCCAAACAGATTGTGCAGATCACCCATGATATCCTGGTAAGCGCCTACCATGAACAGGCCCAGGTAATAAATTTCTCCGGGATGAATCCGGTGCAACGGCAGCGTTTCTTTCACGTCCTGCAAATCGACAAACTTGCAGA
>JBARMF010000221.1:0-3602 GCA_049802315.1 Candidatus Udaeobacter sp. | reverse complement strand
TTTTTCGAAGCGCGGATCGCCGCGGAGCGGATCCCAGACCGGAAACAGTTTTAAGGCGCCGTAGCTCAACATTTCCGATGCTTGGGGAGCACGCAGTCCGGCTTCCAGTTGCTGCAAGGCGAGCTCTTTGTCGCCCGCCCACGTTGCTGTAATGGCGAAATATTGACGGACGTAACTACCATTGATGGTGTCTTTTTCCAGCGGCGTGAGCGCGATCGCTCGACGGCCTTCGTCCAAGGCCAGGTCGTTGCGTCCAAGCGCGGCGTCGATCATCGCCAGGACGCAGAGATTGGGGCCGTAATCCGGCTGCGCCTGCACGATTTTTTCCTGCTGTGCGCGAGCCGCTTCAAACGCAGTGCGCGCTCGCGCCTCGTCTTTGGTCATTCGCGCCAGCAGTCCTTCACCAAAACTACGGCTCAGAATAATCGTCCCTTCGCCCCAGCAGGGATTGTCGCCCAGCGCGAGGAGTGCTCGTTCGGCCGCAGCCGGATCGCGTTCGGCCAGAGCGCAAACGAACCAGCTGGGCGCCGCGCCAACAATGGCGCCGGAGCCTTGGGCGAGAATTGCATCAATTGTTTGTTGGAGCGGTCGGGTGTCTGCTTTCCAGTAGATGTAATATTCTCCACGAGTGGCCCGCGTTTCGATATTGTCGGGCATGATCGCTAATACGCGATCCAGCGCAGCGATCGTCTCGGCATAGCGCCCCAAATTTTGATAACTGACCGCGATCTGTTGGAGAGTAAGAAAGTTGCGCGGATCCAGCTCCACGGCGCGCTGCAGGTTTTGCAGACCTTCCTCTTGCTGGCCGCGGCGCCGCAGAATATATCCGGTCAGTTCAAAGAGACGCGGATCATTGGGTAATGCTTGCCGCGCAATCTCCAATTCGGCGAGGGCGCCAGCATAATCGCGCAGCCCGTAGTAGAGATATTGTGCGCGCGCCAAATGCGTTTCCGCGGCATCCGGTCGCAGCCGTGTCGCAGCTTGCACCGCAGCTTCAGCCAGCGCCAGCCGGGCCGGGGTGTGATCAACCCCTGATACCGCATAAAGCTGTTCGTGTGCCCGGGCGAGCTGGCAGTAGGCGTCAAAGAATGAGGGATCGCGCTTCACCGCTTCATCCAAGAGTTCGATTGCCTTCCGCAGGTTGGGCTCGCTCGTTGCGCTGAAACTTGCCGTCAGAAGAATTGACTTCGCCCTGCTGTAAAGATCGAAAGCCGCCAGATCTGTGGTGGGCGGCCGCTCGATGTCCCTTTTCTCGTTAGGCGAAAGCTTGGCCTGCAATTGGTCGGCAATCGCCTTGGCGATCTCGCTTTGGATGGCGAACACATCGGCCAGATCGCGATCGTAGGTTTGTGCCCACAGATGAGCGTCGGTTCGCGCATCGATCAATTGCGCGTTCACCCGCACTTTGTTCGCCGCGCGTTGCACACTGCCTTCGACAACGTGTGCCACGCCGAGTTGCTGGCCGATCTCGCGAAGATTGCGCGGTGCACCGCTAACGTAGTGCATGGTGCTCGTGCGACTGATCACTTTCAGATCAGCGATCTTCGCCAGATTCGTTAAGATTTCATCCTGGACGCCCTCGGCGAAGAAGGCGTTCGCTTTTTCTTCGCTCAGATTTTCGAACGGCAGAACTGCGATGCTTTTTTCGACGGCAGTGGCGAGCGAACGAGCTGGTCCTTTGCGCAAAAAAAAGAAAACCGCAGCGGCGAGCGCCGCCACTACCAGCAACCCAATTGTCACTACGGCCCAACGCACAAGGGTACGATGTCTCTTAACCGCCAGCAGCTTGCCCGGCAGGTTCGGATTACCAACGCCATCGGAGTAAAGGTTGGTGACACGTATCCGCGCCCCGTGTTTCACCTCGAAGATGCCGATGTCGTGCAGGAACGGTCGCCATCGTTCGTATTCCGCGAGGTCCTCGGCCACATGTTGGGATAGAAAAATGTGTCCGGCGTCGGCACAATCCATCACCCGATGCGCGATGTTGATGCCCGCGCCGGCGAGATTGGCTTGTTCGTTCAGGTCACTGATTTCATTGACCGGGCCACTGTGAATGCCCATCCGGATGTGAAGTTCAGGATGATTCTTAAGCGCCTTGCTGATCTCGATCGCGCACATCACTGCTGCTTCGGGACTGGTACGAAAAACTAACGCGCCACCGTCGCCAGTCGGCAGGCGCAGAAGTTTCCCTTCCGCCTCCGCGATGCGAAATTGCTCGGTTCCGCGCACGATCTGTTTTAACTTTTGAATCTGATCCCTCTGCTCGTTGATGAGCAGTTTCGAGTAAGCGACGATGTCGATGAACAAGACGTGCCCGATTTCGAATTTCACATCTGAGGGAGACTCGGACGGCATCAGAGTTCGTTTTATCTCAAAACTCGCGATTCAACGAGCGATTTAGCCAAGACGCTGAATCTCGAGCCAGGGCATTTCGTTTCATTCGATGGCGACCTTGTGATTCCGGGTTCGAACGAGATTAGCTTTCTCGTCCCCGGCGGATTAAGAATTCTCCCCGAATCATAAATCAAAAAATAGGAGGTTTTCATGACACATAACGCAACCAAATCGAAACAGCTGTTGTCGCACACCATCGCGGAGTGGGCTTGCGCGCTTCAGTATGAACATCTTTCGCCGGAGGCAATTCAGGCCGCGAAGTTATTCTGGTTCGATTCCATCGGCTGCGCCCTGGGCGGAAGTCAGCAGGAAGACGCGACGATTTTGCTCAAACATTATCGCGCGATGAGCGGCGGAAATGGAAAAGCAACGGCATTCGTCTCCGGCTTTAAGACCAACCCAGTCGACGCAGCTTTTTTGAATGGGCATATGATGCGCGCGATGGATTACAACGACATCTATTGGAAAGCCGATCCGTGCCATCCGAGCGATCTCATCGCCGCGCCGTTGGCGCTCTGCGAAAGCGAAGGTTTGAGCGGCAAAGATTTGATTCTCGCCACGATCATTGCCTACGAAATTGAGATGCGGCTTTGCGAAATCGGCCAGCCGGGAGTTCGCGAATACGGGTGGCACCATGCAACGTTGAGCGCGTTCGCAGCGCCCGTAGCGGCGGGACGCGTGCTTAATCTTACGCCCGATCAAATGGTGTCAGCGATCGGCATCAGCGCCGCACGAACGTTTTGTCCGGGCGCAGTAACAGCCGGTAAATTGACCAATATGAAGAACACGGTCGATCCGTGGGCCGGTCGCATGGGCGCCGAGAGCGCGTTGCTCGCGCGCGAAGGATTCTCCGGACCCGAGCACATGATCGACGGGAAGGAAGGTCTTTTCGCGGTGTTCAGTCACGTGCAATACAAAGGGCAACCGGCCAGCTTCGATGGCGAAGGCCTGGTCAAAGATTTGCCAACTTCGCCGACCTCGCATTACCGGATTCTCGATTGCGGGATGAAGAGTTTCCCAATCGAAGCGCTGAGTCACGCGCCGCTCACTGCCATGATGAAAACGATCAAGGAAAACAACGTTAAGGCTGACGACGTGAAAGAAATCAAAGTAGAAGTGATCGCGCGCGCCGCGGACATCCTTGGCGATCCGCACAAATATCGACCCGACTCAAAAGAAACGGCCGATCACTCACTCCCTTACTGTAT
>JBARMF010000220.1:0-5521 GCA_049802315.1 Candidatus Udaeobacter sp. | reverse complement strand
CGGAGTTCTGGTCTAAGGAACGTCGCCCCGTTCTGGCTCGAATACCGTGAGCTGGTAAGCGCCGGACAAAAATGACGTTCGCGATCAAAGCCGCGGTTACCGATCCGCGGGCGCGAACGTTCGCGTTCGACGCTCAGAAGACGATGTACGGTGGGAAGCACATCGCCACAGGCGACGCAATCTTTGTCTTCGCGAGCGAGAACGAAGGCGGGCCAGGTCTCATTGCGAGCGGCGTCGTCACTTCGGCCAAAACGATCGCGAAGAAACGCGGGGTCGTCCGGCAAACGCCGCGGGTCAGCATCACTATTAGACGCACTGCGCTGGCGAAGCGGCGCCTCGGGCGCAGCGAGCTAAAACGTTTTTGCGACTGGAACGACGATCGACCCGAAACCGAACTTAATTTCAAATTCTATCGCCAGGCAACGAACAAAATCGTGGGCATCTCGGATAAAGCGGCAGCATTTCTGCGCGGATTCTTTTAGGCGGCGGATTTCGGAGATTGCTCGCAAAGCGAGTCACGGCGTGCATAATCCCGCTGTACTCGATGGGAACAAGGACTCTCGCTGTGTTCATTACGATTGCGTTCAGCGTGATTGGAGTATTGGGTGACTACTTCCTCAAGCTCGCCAGCGCGCGCGAGCAGTCGCTACGGAGCGGTTGGTTTTATGTTGGCTTCGCACTCTACGCGTCGACCGCCTTCGGCTGGGTGTTCGTTATGAAACACCTGAAACTCGCTACCATCAGCGTCCTTTACTCTGTTTCGTTGGTGCTGCTACTTACGACGATCGGCGTGGTGTTGTTCAAGGAGTCGCTCAACTACTTTGAGGTGATCGGGATCGTGTTGGCCGTGGTATCGCTTGTGCTATTGATGCGCTTCGCTTAAAAGCCATCTCGTAAATGTCATTCTGAGCGAAGCGAAGAATCTCGGATCAAATTCGGACGGATCACTAACGGACGTAGACAGAGATGTTTCGCTTCGCTCAACATGACAGCGCTATTCTGAGATGAGTTCTAGCCACTACGTCAGTGCAATATCCCTTCAAAGATCGAACCCCATCTCATTAGAACGAAGACCTCCTCCATCGAGCACATGACACGAAACTATCGCTTACTCTTTGGACCTCTGGCCGGAATCATTCTTGGTTTCGGAGTAGCTGGCCTGGCGCTGCAGATTCCCGACTATAATCACGTGCGTCAGACGGTGAGCGAGATTGGAGAAATTGGCTCTCCGGCCAGAGTTCCCTTCGCCATCATGTTAGGTTGCGTTGCGGCCTGCCTTTTGGTTTTCGCCTCGGCGGTTCGTGACGTATCAATCGCAGCCGACCACTCTCGATTTACCGCATATCTAATAGGATTCATGGCATTGCCGGCTGCAGGAATAGGAGTGTTCGCCTACCCACATCCGGCTCACAACGTCTTCGGAATGTCGGAACTGATTGGATACCAGGCACCGCTCGTCTTTGCCCTCACATGGAGACGGGACCCACGAGCAAAAACTCTTGTTAGGCTCTCGTGGATGTTCTTTGCACTCATTTGGGGTGCAATCGCGTTGAACTTAACCGCATTTGCCGCACCGGTTTGGGCTTACGTGAAGCCCGTTCACGGGCTTGCACAAAGAGCCCTTTTCGCCGCCTGGTTCGGTTGGTGCGCCGTGTTAGGGATATTATTGTTTAGGCGAAACTGGCAGGACTCCGCCGATTGAAATGCCTCGTTAGGTATTATGAGAGCGTCTCTGGCAATTTTGGCGATGATCTTATTCGCCGATTCCGCACGCTGTGCGGACGCCGACCGCAAGCCGCCCGATGAACAATTCCTTCGAAATTACATGTCTGGAAAATATGATCTCGTCGGGCGCAAGGCTGATTCGAGTGCAACTTACAATGGACACGTAACGCTTCGGGATGAAGGAGGAGTCCTGCGGGTCACGCGGACCGTCGACGGCAGAACCGCTACCTGCTCTGCTCGATTCGACACCGTAGCAGGCACCGATCGTATTTCCGTGTTAAGAATGCATTTTCGTTTTGACGGGAAGGAGTATGACGCCACCTACAACTGGCAATCTGATCCTGACGATTACCCGCGATTTACTGGTTACCTTTATCTTTCCGGCACCAAATCGCCTGGCCTCGAAGCCCTTTTCCCGATCCACAAATGATCGCAAGTGAATCCGAAAAGTTGCTTTTGATTTCTAAGAGCAAGTTTTCGATGTTAATTAGCGGATGAACAACGATCAGGTAGCGGTCATTCTGAAATCGTTCGACGCGCCGGATGAAGTGCGCCTGATGCAAAAAGGGAAATTTGAGTTAGTCCATGTCGGCGGAATCACAATTGGTCGTGCGACGTATGAGCCAGGGTGGAAATGGAGCGAGCACGTCGGCCCGAATGTGGGCGCGACGCGTTGCCCCGTTGAACATGTCGGGCTTGTTCTCTCGGGAACCGCGACAATTGCCGTCGATGGTGGTCGCGTGATTGAGCTTCACGCGGGCGATCTATTTTACGTACCGCCGGTACCGCACGATAGCTGGGTCATCGGCGATAAGCCCTACGTGTCGCTGCACTTTCTCGGCGCTGAAAAGTACGCGATCGAAAGCCGTTGAAACGGCTCATGCCGCTCTTGTTGCATACTCACCGGGCTGAAGCCCGGTGTTAATCAGCGCACCAGTCCAGACGCTTTATCCGGCGACGCTAACGTCACCAATTGCATTAACACCGGCTTTCAAACCGGTGTCACGAAACGTTGAGGCCTGGAAGCTGTTTCAACAGCTTTGTTAGCTTTAGCGCTTCTGTTCGAAGTGAAGGCCATCGAGAGGGCTGGACGACCCGACGGCTTTGTTCTAAAACCGACGGATGAAAAAGTTGGCCTCAATACTTTTGCTCGCAACAGTGACGCCATTTTGCGCACGAGGACAGCAGGACGGCGGCACACTCACTAGCACGCTTGCCAGCCAGGGACTTGCGGGCGCGAAATTGGAACGACGGTACGGCAATCATCTGTTGGTTCCGGTCTCCATAAATAATCGGCATGGCGCACTGATGATCGATACCGGATCGCCGTATACCCTTATCGATCGGAACAGCGTGAATACGTTCGGTCTTACCGTGGAAAAAACTGACTCAAGTGTTGGCGGTTTGTTTGGGCGCGCCTGGGAGCGTTACGGAACGAGCAAAGTCAAAAGCATCGCCATGGGCAATTGCATGGTGACAAATGTTCCTGTGGCAATCGCCGATTTATCCAGCATGAATCCGGACCGCGACGCTACCGCGACCGGATCCCACATCTCAGATTCCAAACCCATGGCACATTTTAATGGTGTGCTCGGCTCGCGTGAGATGGTCAAGTTTGGGATGATCATCGATTGCACCCGGCAAATGCTTTACATCAATCCTAACGGTGCAAGCTCTGCTGTGAGCCAGAGTCTCGCGAGTTTTCTGGCCGGTCGCGGCTTTACGCGAGTTCCGATGCGACTCAACTCAAATGCTCACTTCGATGTTGAAGGCGCGCTGAACGGACACGCGACACGGTTTCTCGTGGATACCGGTTCGACAACAACGCTGATCGACAAGCAAGTCGCGGTAAAATCCGGAACGGGTGTAACCGCGCTTGCGGGCTACGGCGTGGGAGGGGCTGGCGGCTTGGTCGAAGGAGTGAATCGCGCCGGCGTGAAGGAGATGGCGATCGGAAATTTCAAACTGGCAAATGCCGAGGTGATCGTGGCGCACGTATCCCGCGACATTCTGCTCTCGAAATCGGCGGTGGAATCCAATGCCGGTGTTTTGGGTCAGGATTATCTGGCGACCAATTTCGCGGTGATCGACATGGGTGGCAAAGCGCTGTACCTGCGCCGCCCCGATCCGCGCTAGGTTAATTGGTAGGGCGGGCAGTCCTCTGCCGGCCGCGTGATCGGCGCGCACGGAGTGACGCGCCCTACCCTGGCTACATTTCTACGCTTCCGCAGCGAGATTCTCGAACATCTGCATTTCGCCGGTAACGTCGCTCCGAGTTCCTCCCGCTGCTAAAGGATTAGGAAGACAAGCTGCCAGGTTGTCTCGGCAGGCTGGCAGCCTGCCCGCCGAGTCAGGCAAGCTGCCTGACTTCCAGTGACCCCGCGTACGGTCCGAAGGACCTTTCGGTCTAAGAAAAAGTCAGCGCGACTGGGCCTTCCGTTTACAAAAAGTAACAGAATTGTCTCTTTTAAGGCTGCAAATTCGTTTGAAAGATAACAGGGAAAGATAACACGTATGGAAGCCATGTATCCCAAACAGAGGAGCCTGGGGTTGAGGAGCCACGACTTTTACGAGGTTCGTCCGCGCAAGGACAGAGACGGCTTTGATCTAATCAGTGAGCTGTTTCGATACGGCCCGATCTGGTATGCCGGGCCCGACGCCATCCGTAATGCAATCGCGTACGCAAAGTATCGCTCCCACTTCCGGTCACAGCGCGCAATTATTCGGGTTTTGGACCACTGCGGCGCTGTAGTCCAGATGCACGAATAGAGAGGCGCCTTCGGCGAGCCCAGCGCAATAGCGGCGATATCGTCCAGAACTTGCGATTGTTTCGCGTTTTTGGCGTGTGCTTTCAAAAAGCCTCGTATAGCCTCGCGGGTCGGGAGGGAATCAGGATGCGAAAATCGATCATCTTCTTCATTGTGATCGCGCTTGCAGCAGTCACAGCTCAATCAATATCAGTCGCCGCCTCAGATACGGAATGGGATCGAACCGTTCTACCACGTCCGCCGCAGCCATTTGAAGGCGTTACGAAACGGACGCTCGAAGGATCTGTAGCGTCATTCACCCAACCGGTTAAGGCACCGGCAGATGCGCCGAACATTCTACTTGTCTTGATTGACGATGCGGGTTTCGGAAATCCCTCCACCTTCGGCGGACCTGTCGCTACGT
Source organism: Candidatus Udaeobacter sp. (assembly GCA_049802315.1). Classification (GTDB taxonomy): domain Bacteria; phylum Verrucomicrobiota; class Verrucomicrobiia; order Chthoniobacterales; family UBA10450; genus Udaeobacter. The sequence goes on along the minus strand of JBARMF010000220.1, from coordinate 625 downwards.
CGACGTTCGACAAACTCGCGGCCGAGGGACTGCGCTACAATCGGTTTCACGTCACCGCACTTTGCTCGCCGACACGCGCTGCGTTGTTATCAGGACGGAATCATCATGCGATCGGGTTCGGATCGATCGCTGAAATCCCCGGCGGTTGGCCCGGGTACAACACGACTTGGCCCACCAGCGCGGCATCGATCGCCAAGATTCTTCAGGCTAACGGCTACAACACCGCAGCGATCGGCAAGTGGCACCTGACACCCGACACTCAACAGGGACCAGCCGGGCCTTTCGATCGCTGGCCGAACGCGCTCGGCTTCGATTATTTCTGGGGATTTCTCGGCGGCGAAACCGGCCAGTTCGATCCGGTGCTGACTGAGAACAACACGATCATCGGCGTGCCTAAGGACAAGAATTTCTATTTAAATGACGCAATGGTCGAGCATTCGATCAATTGGATCCGGGGTCAGAAAGCGCAGGCGCCTGACAAACCGTTCTTCCTGTATTTCTCAACCGGCGCGACGCATGCGCCGCACCAGGTGCCGAAAGAGTGGAGCGATAAATACAAGGGCAAGTTCGATCAGGGCTGGGACAAGTTGCGCGAACAAACGTTCGCGCGTCAGAAGCAACTCGG
>JBARMF010000219.1:0-6131 GCA_049802315.1 Candidatus Udaeobacter sp. | reverse complement strand
ACTCGAGTCTCGTACTCCTGTGGTGCTGCTCGATGCAGATCGACGTGCCCAGCGTTAGGCACAAACGAAACTTCTTTTGGATTTCTCGCGCGCTCAGCAAGCATGCGTGTGTCGGTGGGTCTCGTATTTCTGTCGTTTTCTCCGCTGATGATGAACACCGGACACTCCACGTTTTCGATGTGGTCTACGGGACGCAACTGCGAGGCTGAAACACCAAGCCGCCACTGCAATTGATTTAGCAAAAGTGGCGTTAGCGTTCGGCCCAAGACACCAAGGTAGTTTTCCATCCGGTTGCGCGTAGCGATTTCAATCGTCGGGTAAACTTCCTCGAGAACAAGCGCGTCGATTTTCAGCGGCGGAGTTGCCAGAAGCGTAGCTACGCCACCCAAAGAACTGCCGATGATCGCAACTGGAGCTGTTGGATCGGCCTGGCGAACAAAATCTATCGCAGCCAGCACATCCCGACTCTCTTTCCAACCAAACGTGATGTGATCGCCGGTGGTTTCACCGGTTGCCTGAAAGTCGATGAGCAAAACTGAATAACCGGCTCGACGCAGAAATCGCTCACGCTCGACCATGCTCAACCGATTCGCGCGAATGCCGGGTAGCAGTAACACCGTACCGTTGGCATTCTGGATCGGGCACCACCAACCGTGGACCGTTGCACCTGAATCGCTCGCGAAAGTGACCCGTTCAGCGTTCAAGTCGGCGGGAGGATTTCCGATTCGCGTTTGAACCGGATGCGCGAGCAACCATCCAACCGAAAACGCACAGATGATCGCGATGAGAATCAAAATCGCGCAAGCTGCGACGACTCGTTTCATCAACATGTTGCTTGGGCGGCTTTTTGTCTGGAAGCGGTACAGGCCCACCTCTTGGAACAACCGAGACATGTCGGCAAAAAATGCAAGGCCGCCAGCTTTTCTGCGCCGGGCGCATGAACATCGCGAAAGAGCAGCATGTCTTCGAATCGGTCCTCGCGCCATCGCTCATATCCGCAGTGGCCTTTGAACGTCTTTGGATTTTTGAATGTGCCAAAGAGCATGTCCCATAGTGGGATGTCCGCGAAGTTATTGGTGTGATGACGGAACTGATGATGAATCCGATGAGACTCCGGTCGTTGGAAAATAAAGCCAATCCACGAGGGTGTTTTGATATTCCAATGATAGAAGAACTCACCGACTGCAATGAGAACGGTGTAATAACCAGCGGCGCGGATGCTGGCGCCAAACAACAGATACACAATCAAACTGCTCAGGATGGAATTAATTAAGATTTCCGTTGGATGTTTGTAAAAGCTGGTAACGATTTCCAGTCGACGAGCCGAATGATGAATCTGATGTAGCACTCGCCATAGAAACGGCGATTCATGCCGATACCGATGCCACCAATAATAAACGAGAGTGGAGAAGAAATAGATGATGGCAGCTGAGGACCAGTCGTTGAAGTGGTGCTTTAGTTGAAAGATCGACACGTGATCCAGCCAGCGATTCCAAGTTTGACCGGCAAGCACGGTGATGCCGAGCTGAATCGAGTTGATCAGGATTACTCTTGCCCACCAGGCATTAACGCGCGGCAACTTCATGGCGGGCCACAATCGCTCCGCCAGAATACAACCTGCAGCGATTCCGAAAATAATCAGCATGTTCATGCGCTAATGATCGCTTGACGTCTGCAGTTGCTGTTAATCGATAATGTTTTGGTCGATCATCGATTTCAGTGATGGTTGATGAGCGCTCCACAATCGATTTTTCATTTCGGAACGGAATCGATTCTACACCTGATCATTCTGGAACATGGCCGTCATTGTGATTGTTGTTTCGGCAGGAAGCGCGACGCGTTCCTCAAGCCTGGGTTGCGTTGCATCCAACGTTGTTGCCGGAAAATTCACACGCAGGAGTCCTTGAGTGAAACTTCGAGCGCCTGTGCCTTACGCCATTCGTTAGGGTTCGAATGCCAGGCACGTCTGCGCCGCGACTACGATCGTCAATGCGACAATGACGCAGAAGTTATGGAGCGGTTGAGACCGCGGTATTCGTTTCATTGTTTTTCGTGACTGCGGCGAGAAACCGCTGATACAGAAACGACGCGAGGATTGCAATTACCGCGACAGCGATGAACGCGCCGATGCGATAAAGTTGATCAAGCTGCGAAAGATCGTGAAAGAAAAGTTTTACGACTGTGATTCCAAGCAACGCCAGAGCGGCGTAACGCGTCGCGGCGATTCGTTTTCGGATTCCGACAATGAGCAGCAGAAGGGCGAACAACCCCCACGCGATGCTGTAGCTCATGTCGCGCGCGAAATTACCTGAGAATTGAAACGTCAGCGCGGCCATGCCCGGCGTGCTGAAGTAATCGGCGATCTCGATGTTTACAGTGAAAAAGGCGAGCACGGTGCCGAGTGTGTAAAGTAGCGGCTGCACATTGTGCCCGAGCACACGATTGCGCGGCGCCGCCAGTAATCGCGCAGCGACGAACAGGCAAATCGTCGCGATGCCGTATGTGTAAAGGTACCAATTGAAAATCGGGAACGCGGCGCGCGGATGATAACTGAGCACGGCTGGATTGAGCGCCAGGCGAACGAAGACGACGACAAGCAAACCGACGCCGGTTAGACGGAGCCCGGGATGGGGCACCCGACGAAAGAGCCAGCACAGAGCTGCGCCTTCCAGCGCCCAACCCACGGTGATCCATTGTCGATCGAATTGGATCGGGAAAATCAATGTGATGAAAAACAGTGCAGCGCCGCCAAAGAGCGCCAGTTGCGCGTTGCGTGCCGGGCTCGTGAGCGATGTGCGTTTTACCAGCGCGAGCAATCCAAGTAACGCTGGCAGCGCAAATGCCGCCGGCACCAGACCCGGAACTCCGCTGGGGTACGCAGTGCGAACGAGCTGGTAGATAAGATAAAAATGCAATGGACCAGCAAGCGCTGCTGTCGCCCACGGTACCGTTTTTCCGGCAAACCGTTTATGGAAAACGAACGGAAAGATTGTGAAAAGAGCATAAAAGCCGAGATACCAAATCAGCGGCAGCGTTGCGCGGGTCGGATCGAAATGTTCGAAATGCCACGCGTGCTCCAGCCCGAGGACGGAGACGAGCGCGACTGCCGGGAGCAGATCGAGCGAAAAGATTTCGCTCATGCCGAGAAGCATGATCACCAGCAACAACCCCAGACCAAATACTGGCGACGGATTTGCCAGCGGTAACTGCAGCGTCACCATGATCAGCAGGAGAAACGGCAACGTCGCTGAGAGCGCGGGAAGTTGGACCGAGAGATTTGCCGGGTCCGCGATATTGCCGAACAGATTTGGCGGGCGCGTTCCCGGCACAATCAAACGGCGGCACGCCCAACTTACGGCAACGAAAAAGAAAATTGCGAAGCAAGCGAGTATGACCAGCGCCGTTGGCAATCCAGTGAGCTCAGTCGGAATTCGCAGCAGCCACGCGCCGATCGCGACCAGTGTGAGCACGAGCACAGCGATGACGGGCAGCAGAGTCGCAGTTGCTATCGCCAGCCCGATTGCGAGAACGTCGATAATCAACACGAACGGCCAGACCAGCAGTGAAAGCTCGGTGAGTCGGAATATCGGTATCAAAACGAGCAGAAGGGCCAGCGCAGGAAAGATGTGAGTCCACCGCGGAACCTCGATCTTGTGCAAGCGTTGCAACGCGATTGGCACTGCTGCATGAAACACGGCGAAGACGAAATAGAATCCCAGCGCGGTGTACATGTGACCGATCGTCAGATAATCGCCTGTCCATGCGCCGAGAAAAATGAATGCCGCGAGTCCTGCCAGGACTCTAACAATCGAGAGCCTTCTTCCGATCAACGTTAATGCCAGCAAACCAAGGTCGATGATGAACAGATAAGCGAACAACAGCACTGGCCGGTGGGCGACTGGCGGGAAACCAAGAAGGTAAAACGCCGAGAACATCGCGACCGCCGCGAGACCGATCGCGCACGCGAAAAGTGTGGTGTTCGCTTTATCGGTACGCTTTGCCCATGCAGTCGCGGCCAGGAACAGCGCCTGAAACCCAACAAACACCGCCATGAAGATAAGGACTTTATTGCCGGCGAAATATCTCTCCGGAACAAAGAAAGCGCCGACCCAGGCGATTTGCATCAGCGCTGTTCCAATCGCGCCCAGGATCGGGAGCGCATTCCAACGTTGCCGTTGCGCGAGCGCGAGCAACCCGATATCGAGCAGCGCGATGTAACCGAAAAGTCCGAGCGGATTGTCCTGGTTGGTTGAAAGCAAAATGGGCGTGAGAAATCCACCCGCGATCCCGAGCACCGCGACGACAATCGCGTTCAACCGCACGGAAAGCAGAAAAGCGACCGCTGTGATCAACGTCATCAACAGAAACGTTGGAATCAGACCAAAAAACGCGAAGTGATAATAACCTCGACATGCAAAAGTCACGCCGTAGAGCACCAGGATGCCGGTCGCGCAGAGCGTCTGCGCAGTGACAGCGTTTTCTTTCCGTTTCAGAAGCAAACCGCCAACAATAAGGCCGGCGCCGACGATGAATCCGATCGCAATCCGTAGCTCCGGCGGGATTAAATTGTGCTCGAACGAATATTTCACGAAAAATGCGATGCCGAGGAAAAGCGCGAGGCCGCCGATCCACGCGAACAATTTCGCGCCCATGAATTGCTCCCAATCAATCGGCGGTTTGGTTGATCTTGCGATTTCCGGCGCGCTCGGTTTGAGAAGTTCTGCTGGGATTGGCGGCGGTTCTGGTGCCGACTTGGATATAGCCGGAGCAGCTGTCATCGCTGGGGCTAACAGCGGAACGGCTTCCACGCCTGGCTCGTGCGCCGCCACAGGTGCCTCCGATTGCACAGGCGAAGCGGTTTGCGGCCGTAAGTTGCGCAATTCGTTTTCGAGGGATGACAATCGTTTTACGAGATCGTCAACGGCGCGTTTTGCCCTGTTTGCTTTGGCTAGCGCGACGAACGGCAGAACGAGAATGGCGATTACCAAACCGATTATAAGAAAACCTAGAAATTCCATTGGTTGTTGGGGTTGGCTGGACCACTCCAGCTTTGCGACAGAGGATAGCTGGTTTGCGCGGCAACCGTGAATTGATAAAAATGACGGATTTCATCGACGATTTCGATTAGATCACGTCTCATGAATAGCGCTGTCATGTTGAGCGAAGCGAAACATCCAGCTACTTCAACCGATTGCGACGGCTGGTTGCTACGAAATGGTGGAGATTGCCATCCAACGTAACTACGCGAATTGGTCGAAGTAGCTGGATTCTTCGCTTAGCTCAGAATGACAAAACAAGATCGGTTTAATGAACATTCATCATCTGGAGTTGTTCTACTTCGTCGCGAAACACGGCGGCATCGCGGCAGCGGTGCGGAATATTCCTTACGGCATTCAGCAACCGGCCGTCAGCGGGCAAATTGCCAAACTGGAGGAATCACTCGGCACGAAGCTTTTTCAGCGGCGGCCCTTCGCGCTCTCACCCACGGGCACGGAGCTCTTCGATTTCATCCGGCCGTTCTTCGACAACATTGACGTTGTCGCCGAAAGGCTGTGCCAGAACAGCTCGCCGCAATTGCGCATCGCGGCTCCGGCGATCGTGCTGCACGATTATCTGCCGCAAATCTTGCAACGCGTTCGCACAAAATTCCCGGCGTTCCGGCTTTATCTGCACGAGGCGACGCGCACTGATGCCGAACGATTGCTTTTGGCTCGCGATGTCGATCTCGCCATTATGCTCATCGACAAGAAATCGCGCGCCGGAATTCAGGTGCGACCGCTATTGGAGCTGCCGTTGATTCTGTTGGTGCCCAAAAAATCAAAGCTGACGCGTGCTGAAGAGTTGTGGAAACGCGACAAAATCGAGGAAACATTGGTCTGTTTTTCACGGACCGATCCCGTTCATGCGCATTTTCAGCGCGGCCTTCACCGACTCGGGGTCGAATGGTTTTGCGGGATCGAAGTCACATCCGAGCGATTGATTCAGCATTATGTCGCCAACGGTTATGGCATCGGTCTGACGGTCGCGGTGCCCGGCTTTAAGCCACCACGGCAACTGCGCGCACTTCCGTTATCGGGCTTCCCGCTCGTGGTCGTGGGTGTCGCGTGGTCCGGCAAACTTTCCGACATCGC
>JBARMF010000218.1:0-14682 GCA_049802315.1 Candidatus Udaeobacter sp. | reverse complement strand
GTCCGTGGCCTTTACCTCTAGTGCCTATGCTGGTAGCGAAAGTTCCGTTCGGCGAGAATTTCTGAATGCGACCATTAATTGTGTCAGCGATCAGAATGTTTCCGTCGCCATCAACCGCAATTCCAGTGGGAGAATCAAGTTGCCCCTTACCAGTTCCCTTTCCGCCTTTAGACATGTCAGTTACCATTTCGGGCAAAGGATTGACCAGGGGAAGCTGGGTTCCCGGCGCCTGAAGAGGAGTCTCAGGAAATGCGCTCACGCCCTGCTGAAACTGCCGAATGTTCTTGTTAGGAATGTTCAATACGTAAAACGTCCTAACTCTTCCCCCAAAGGAATATGAAATGGAGTCCTCTGTCCCAAGGTCGCGGAGCGATTCGAACCTTTTGATAATCCTTGCGGTTTTTGGATCGCGTTCCCAGATCAGCTTCAGGTTCTTGTTGGCCGGAAGGTAAGTTGCGACAGCCTTCTTGTTCGCATTCCACACGTCCTGCTCGGACATGACATAGAAAAACGGATACCCGCCACAAAAGGACATAATCTTGTCATCATCGTAATCGTGCAAAAACAGATGAATGATTGAATAAGCGTCCTCCTGGCAGACGAAAGTGTCATATGGGGTATCCGGAACGCCTTGAATGCGGATGAACTCATTGTGCTCCAGGTGAGGAGGACCGGGATGTTCCTGTCCGGCAACGACATGTCTTAAGAAGCGCGAGACAGCGACTTCGGGTTGCGCGTAGTAGCGAATCGAAAACGGACTCGTGGTCTTACTGTAGATATATCGAATGGAGGGTACCAGCCCGTCGAGCAGTATTAGCGTCGCCACGGCACCGAGAACAACTTGCACGCCGGGCCACGGTCGCAGCTTTAATATCCAGGCGACTGTGAAGCTCATCAGGATCATCCAGAATGGGATTGGCAGAAGCAGCCGGTTTTCTATAGCTCCTGCGATAAATGCGCCGCCGACCGGAATTGTCGCCAGGAGCACAATTTCGAAACGCTTCTGCCAGACTGCGAGCACGACTCCCGGAACTAAGAGCCAATAATACGGTAGCGGGATAGGCAGAGTATCTGGGATAAAGAACCGGAGGGCCGGGACACTGAAAAAGCAGCTCCGGAGTTGGTCGATATAATGCCTGATTCCAATTGGAAACGGGGCTGACTGCATCGCATGCAAGAAATCGCGAACAAAACTGGACTCGTAGTAGGTGTAATCTTTTCGGTTGATTAGAATATACAGGAGGATCGGGGCGGCAGCCGCTAGAAAGCCATAACCGACTAAAGCCAGCGAGCTCCATGTGACCCCTTGCTTTAAGCGTCTCCAGTAACATAGCCCGTACAGCGGTGCAGCAATCGCCAGGCCCAGCAAATATTGCTTTCCGGATATGGAGCTGGCCAAACAAAGGCCGGCCGCGATGCCGCCCAGCGAGAGACAAAATAGCGAGCCGTTCCTAAACCCAACGTGCAAAAAGTAGAGAGAGACCACAGCCAAAGCTACCGCCATCGGATAACGGTACCCGGCAAACGTGTAAATGAACGCGAAGGGGAGAAAATTAAAAACGAGGGCTGTAACCGAAGTGACAATGTAAGAGCGAAAAAACAGATCGACGAGGAGGAGAGTAAATAGAAAGGTCGTCAACCAAATAACGAACACCGCCGCTTCATACGACAAGACGTTAAAGCCGAACAGGCGAAGAAATCCCCAGACATAGTAATGAAAGAGGGTTTCTCGCGAGATTGGGGGATGAAACCACGCGGCCTGATAGGGATGACCGATAACATAACTTTTCAGATACCAGAGATCCCAGCCGGACTCGTCAAAAAGAGCGTCTCCGTTCCAAGGCGCTGTCCTGAAATTCCAGAGGTGGGAGACTACAAAAAACACGATCCAAAAGAGAAAGAATGCTGCTTTTGGATTTGCCAAAGATCTGAAACGGCCAGTCAGCTCTAGCGGGTTTGCTGTAAAAGCAGCAAGCAAAAAAAGCATGCTAAGCAACCACCCGATTGGCTGCCAGGGATCTCCCCAACTCGCTTTATGATAATGCGCGGTAGCGCCGACGACGCATATCGCCAGACTGGTGACCGACAAGGCGAGCAACAGAGTCCTTGGCCTAAGGAGTCGCGCTTTTCCCAGAGCTAACTTCATAACCTTGATGTCATTCTGAGCAACGCGAAGAATCTCAGATCAATTTTCGAGCGATCGCGCATCGGAACGAGCCCAGAGATGTTTCGCAAAGCCTGTCCTGAGTGAAATCGAAGGGCTCAACATGACAGCGCCATTTGTGGAATGAGTTCTAGATCATCACAGTTATGTGATGCAACAGCTCGCTATTCTGTTTATAGATCAATGACAGTAACGCGATTGCCTAGCATGTTCAGGACGTACATCTTCCCATTTGCCAAAGCGAGTGCCGATGGCCCATCGAGTGTGTCTGGAGGTTTTGGGCGCAAACTGCCAATCCTGTTTCCATTCAAATCAAAGATGAGCACGGTGTTCAGGTGCGTGCTCGACGCGTACAGGCGGCCCGCTTTCGGATCGATGGCCACGTCTTCGAAGGCATAAGGGCCTCCCCATTCGGGTACGATCCATTTCGTAACAAACTTCCCATCCGAATCAAATACCTGTATCCGCTTGTTGCTGGGATCGGCAACGTAAACTTTGTTGGCCGCAGGATCGACTGCGACTGAAGCGGGGTCGTCGAATTGGCCATCGCCAGTTCCTTTGGTGCCCCAGACGGTCAGCACCTGTCCACTCGGGCTGAACTTAACGACTCGCGTGCGTCCCTGATCAACGACATAAACTGAGTCATCGGGGCCAATGGCGATCCGGCGCGGTCCATAAAATCCGACGTCGGGGCCTCTCCACTCGGCGATCAATTTGCCGTCGGCGCTTAGTTTTTCTACACGGTGATTGCCGGCATCCGCTACATAGATATTCCCGCTATGATCAACGGCGATCCCGTTCGGTGCACCAAACTGTCCCTGCCCAGAGCCTTTGGTTCCTATGATATCGAGAAATGTACCAGTAGGCGAAAACTTCTCGAGACGGCCGTTGTTCGTATCGGCAACAAGAAAATTCCCATTGCGATCGACAGCGATTCCAACCGGCAGATCAAATTCGCCCTTGCCGGTGCCTCTGCCTCCTTCAAACATGTTACTAACAGCTTCAGGTAACGCGGTGAGATTGGGAGGCGCTTTATCGGGCACCTTGTAAATTGTCATTGAGTTGTACTTGTTTTGCTTGTCCTCGAAGACTTTCGGAAAATAAGCGGCATAGAGCTCTTCGTTCGGTCGCCTGATGAACTGCGCCTGGCGAACAGCACCATCAAACGCCACGTACTTGATGCCATTCTCTTTTAAAAGGTGGAATACTTTCCAAGGATCCCTGCTCTCGAAGAGAGTTGTGTAAACCTTGTCACGCTTGGCGGCGTCGAAACCGGCCGACCATGCATAGTAAGGCCAGCCGTAAAAGACGCGCCTGCCGGCCATCAAGATAGGATGGTTAACAAAGCGATCCGTCAAAAAAATGTCTCGGGGCGTGGTGTTCTTGTTCAGCCAATCGATCAGCGCATCGTTCCGATACGTTACCTCACTCCACCCAGTATTGTGAATCGGAAAGAAATCAATGATGCCCCCCGAGACGACTAGCAGGAAAAGAACAGTCGCAACGAATTTTCCGGGGAGTGTGGTTCCCCCAAGTGAGAAACGCCACAACCGCCAGAGCCCGAACGCGACAAACAGGTTCGCGACGATCACCCAGATATGAATGAACTTTTGATTACCAAGGACCTCGATCGTGAACTGGAAAGAAAAGGCAACTGCAATGAGGCTCAAAAATGCCAGAAAAAATCGCCTTTGCAGACTAGTCGCGAAAACCAGCGCCAACGCAATTAATAACCACTTAAAGCCAAAAGTGAATCCTAAATATTTGGCCACATTCGCGACCGTAGGATGTTCTACCGTGTAGCCCCAATGAAGGAGCTTCGGCATTTGGGCTCTGTCGCTCCCGGTGCTCAGATAAAGCATCTGGGGCAGCGCAATCACACCTGACGTTGCAGCCAAGACTAACATCTGCCCTCGTAAGGAGAACAGAAGGAACAACACCCCTAAAACCGCGGCTGCTGCAAGAAACACAGCGCTGTTGAACATAGGCAACAGCCCCAGCAGGGCGCCTGAGAAAATAAACGGAGGTAAAGTAGCCAGAAACGGCTCCCGCGTTATCTCGGTTCCGTGAGTCGGTTCTATGACTGCCACGGCAGGTATCTCGGCTTGCGGTTTTCGAACCTCTTCGGGTGCAGCCGGGTTAACGGTAACCGGCATACTCCCCGTGTCTGGGGATTCGCCTGGCTCGGTAACCGGTTTACTCCCGGTGTCTGGTGATTCGTCTGTGACTGCCGCCACCACAGGCGTGTCGGCTTGCGGTTCTCGGACATCCTCGGGCGCACCCGGGTTAGCGGTAACCGGCATACTCTCGGTGTCTGGCGATTCGTCTGGCTGGGCGATGGTCGTTTTAGCAGCAGCGCGTGCCTCAGCCCGTTTAGCTGCCACCGCGCGGTAGCGGATTGCGAGAAAAACCAGGACGAGAAAGAATATCCCGATCGCGGTGGCGAAGTGTCGCTGATTGAGATAAGTCACCTGAGACCACGTTCCCCAGGCTTCGCCGCGCCACGGAAAGATCGTCGGAAGATAATCCCGTTGATGTGTGATTGCTTCAATTGCAGCGCGCACTGAAGCCTGCCTTCGAAGAAATGGGACGTAAGAGAGGTACCCGAAAAAGAAAAAGAGCAGCGATCCAAGGCGTCCGACTGCGCGCGAATTGAAAAGCACCTCCCCCAGCGTCATGACGATTATGAGCATCGACACCAGCGTGGTGATGCTGAGAAGATTCAAACTCCACGCAGGGTTAAGCCCGAGGAATTCAAGATTTCCCGCCTGGAAATAAAACAAAAAATGGTAACGAATGCGGTCGCCGGAGAAGTGCGGATACTCAGTCGGAAAATTGTGTCCTACGGCAAAGCTCTGCATCAACGCAGTATTTGGCCCGAAATCGCTGTATTCAGGATTAGCGATCTGGAGCTTACCCCCGCTGGTATTGAACGAGGCGAACATCATCCACGATACAAGGACGATATATCCAGCTATGAGTAGCCAGTCGGCCATGCTCGAGCCCTCAGGGCGTGGGAGATACAAATTCGATCGCTTCAGATAAGCTTCGCCTGAAGCGCTTTTAAGAATTCTGCCTTTCCATTTAGGCCAGGACAGAAGCGCGACTGCCGCTGCAAAGAATAATAGATCCGCCCACAACAGCGGTTGTGGCGTCCAGAAGAAAGCCAGCCCCGCTAGATACGTGAACCATGAGCTCACGACTAGGCCAACGAGGATCGCTGCGGCACACCGGTGTGCCGCCGACTCAAACTGGTAAAAACGCCGGCAAATAAAATCCCCGACGAAAGCGGCCAGCGCAAAATAAATCAGAGCGAGCATATCCAAATCATCACTGATTCACGACCCGCATTCGTCTTTGACGTGGGAGACACAGGCGCAAATCGTAAACCCATGATCTTTTTCGTCAAACACAGCATTTCTGACCGCGGATGACACCGATGAAACGGATGGATTCTCTGGCGATGGTCACAAAACGCACAGTTGCCTGCTAAACACATGATATTCTAGGTTTTCCCTGACATGAACGAGCTAGTCTTCGAAGTGACCCAGGAAGCCGATGGTGCCTTTTGCGCGGAATGTTTGACGGACAGCATTGTGACGGAGGGCAACACGTGGGAGGAGCTGCGCAAAAACGTGCAGGAGGTAGTACGCGCATTCTACTCTGATCAGCCTGAGAAACTTCCCTCGCGTATCCGGCTCCACTTCATGCGCGATGAAGTGCTCGCCTGCGCATGAGACTCCCGCGCGACGTCGGCGGACGCACGCTGGTCAAAGCACTCTGCCACAATTGGGATTATCACGTGGTCAACCAGGCAGGCAGTCACTCTTCAGACCGACTCGCCATCTACTCAGCGCAAATCGGTACCAGATCATAATCCGGTGCGAATCGGGACTCTCAACAGCCTTTTGCGGCTCGTCGCTTCTCACAAAGGCGTCGAGCGTGAACGTATTCTGCGCTCGTTGTGAACGAGACGGAATTACGGCTGGATTTTGTCGGTCCAAAGAAATGACCATGTCGCTATTCCGTTAATCGCGATCGACACGACGAAAAGTGAGGTTTCGATGACGGTTATCCTGGGTGGTCCGTTGCCTGTGAGCAAAAGGAACATCCACGGAAGAAGAATCATCGCGTAGCGGTAAGAGAATTGCCACCCGCCCGGATTTCCATGGCACCACAGTACGAACGTTATAATCCCAATCGCAATCCACGATATGGCCCTATATTTTCCGCCTGCCCTAAAAAGGAGAAAAAGGAGTGGACTGCTGAGAAAAATGGAGCACCCAAACGGCGGAAAACTGAGGAACGGAAAGTTGGGGTCGTCGATGAAACCTACGAAGATCATTGTGTTGACGTTCCACGGAATCGAGTGGACCGAAAACAGCCCGTGTTCGTACCAAGGTTCGTCGCGAACTTCGGGGATATGAAGGTAGCCAAAATCGCTCACTGAATGAAACCGGGCCAAATTATAAGCGCAAGTCAGCAGTGCCAATGTTACTGGCAGAGTTAAAAAATCGAAGACCGCTGCTCCGTTCAAACGAAACGCTTGCCTAAGGTTTTTCCACCGGAGCGCTGCCCCGTTCAGAGCATCCGAACCTGGCGCTGACGATCCAGACATTGTGGGGAAACCGTTCGTGTTTTCGGGCTCGGGCAGGAGACCCGCCTTCGCCAAGGCTACGGCGGGCAAGTGCGCGTGGCCTACAGACGCCGGGCGGCGCCAGAAAAGATAAAGGTAGAAAGGTGCTGTGATGAGGAGCTCGGTCCTATTTCCAAAAGCAAGAGTAAAGAACGCCCCCGCGATGAACGGTGACGGTCGCACCAACGTGAAATAGAGAGCGGCGGTTTCTCCCAATAACGCGAGACCGAGAGCGATTTGCCACGCCCCGCCCATGCCGAGATTACACCAGGTCCAGGTTGCAAATACCGGGAACAGCGCCAACAAAATTCTCCGAAAGAGCGGTTTAGGTTTGAGACTGGAGTATTCGGGTCCGAATGCTTTCGTGAGTTGAAAGAAGAAATAAACGCAAGCTCCGGCGATTAATGCAGCCAGAACGCGCGCCGGAAAATCCTGGATCAGTGACGCTTTTTGTAGCAGCGCAACCGGCAACATGCTAAACACAGAGCCCAGCGGAAACGCGGAATAATATCTATCGCCGCACGGAATCATCTCGTTGAGCCAGTCGGGCGGCTTTTCGCGTAGGCCGAGATCGCCATGCAGAAATGCCGAAGCGATCTCGAAGGTATAATCCAGATCGTGCAGCGTCGGATTTGTCGAGAAATAGAAGGCGAGAGCGGCGAACAACGAGATGGCAATCGCCACCCAAACGTCGTACCTGCCCGGCTTTTTCGATGTTTCGCCCTCCATCAGAGCTTGAAACCGGCAGCGAGAGCGTCCCGGTGGAACATGCGGACGGTATCAAGAGAGAGCTCGTCGAGATCTTTGCCTGCGAGTTCGAGGAGTCTTTTCAAAATGTCGTGCGGCACGGTAACGATATGACAACCGCAGGCCGCAGCCTGGTAAACGTTAAGCACCTCGCGGACGCTCGCCCAGAGGAGTTCGGCCTTCGGCAAAGCCTGCACGATCGCGAGCGACTCCTTTATGATCGGCGATGGATCGACGCCGGTATCGGCGATTCGTCCAGCGAAGACCGACAGAATCGATGGGACGCTCGGGTTCAGTACGGCAGCGACGGCTGTTACCTGACGCGGCGTTAGCATCGCCGTTATGTTTAGCTTCACGCCTTCGCCAGCAAGCTCCTCGATTAACCGAACAGAGGACTCGCCACTGGTGTTGGTGATCGGGATCTTAACGTAGACGTTGTCCTGCCACTCGTGAATTTTGAGCGCTTGCCGGCGCATCTCTGCAAAGTCGTCGGAGAAAACTTCAAACGAGATCGGTTTAGATTTCACTTCTTGCAAGACCGCCCTGGCAAAGCTTTCGTAATCGGTCAGACCGACTTTGCGCATAAGAGTCGGATTTGTCGTTAGCCCATGGATGTAGGGCTGGCGCGAAAGTTCAGCGATCCCTTGAAGGTCCGCGCCGTCCGCGAAGACTTTCACGGGCAGGTCCAGCAAGCGTTCAGTCATCCGTTTCAGTCTACTCATCCGCCGCCACCAAATACAAGCAGTTCTCAGAAACCCGCGTCGCGGAGAATGGCGCTGACAGCCTCGTTGAAATTCGCAACGGTAAAATCAGGAGATTCGCGCAAGCTTTCTTTGTAATCGCGCTGGATGAAAATTGCGCGACAACCTGCGGCGCGCGCGCAATCGACATCGCGCCAGCGATCGCCTACGACATAACTCCTTTTAGGATCAATGTTCAGCTCAGCAATTGCGCGGACGATCAGGCCGGGTCGCGGCTTGCGGCAATCGCACGGTTGGCCGTAACGTTCGCCGGCGTGATAGCAAACCTCGACACGATCAAGTAAGGGAAGCGCCGATTGCATTTTCAGATTCATCGCTTCAACGGCTTCGCGACTCTGGGTGCCACGGCCTACGTCCGGCTGGTTAGTGATCACAACCAGGAGGAAGTTAGCAGCTTTAAGCCGCGCACATCCGTCCGGGACATCCTTGTAAAGTTCGAATTCCTCGACGGCAGATGGAGAGTGAGGCATTCCGTTCCGGACCAGCACCCGGTTGATCACTCCATCGCGATCGAGAAAAACTGCGCTCTGAGCTACTTCATGCTTTCCCATTTCGTCTCGGCGATTTTTAGAGTGGGATGAGAAATCCACAAATGCCACACCACCGCTTGGAATGCCTCGGTGTGCGGCGTGATGTTTGCTGGATTGATTGTCGGGATGACAATCGCCACGTCGGCAATCTCCGCAGTGTATCCACCATCGCGGCCCACAATCCCCAGGGTCGCGCTACCTCGTTCCTTCGCGAGTTGCAGCGCGCTCACCAAATTCGCACTGACATTTTTTTCAACGCTGCCGCCGCCCACCGACAACACAAGAATCGCGTCTTTTTCGGTGAGCCGGCTTCCTTTAAGCCATTCGGCGAAAACTGAAGGCCATCCGTCATCGTTGGTGCGAGCTGTCAACTCCGAGACGTTATCGGTAGGCGCGTACGCCTCGATCCCTGCCAGCTTGCGGAAATCGTTCACCGCATGGGAAGCGTTGGCCGCGCTGCCTCCCACGCCGAGAACGAAAAGCCGGCCGCCGCGCGCGCGCACAGCTGCGAGTAATTCCACGGCTTTTTCGCAAAGCGCCGGATCAAGCTTCGCGAGGATTTCGGTCGCCTCGCGCAAATGTTGCTTTGAATAGCTCATGCTGGGACTGAAACAGTTTTATTGCGCAACAGCGCATCAAGTTCAGCCAGACCGTGAGCCGAGCCAATCTCATAGAACCGTTGTTTCACTTCGTATGCGGCCATCTGTTTCTCGGATACGAGACGCGAGTACAGATCCGCCAAATCAAACGGCGTCTTGTCGCAAAAGCTCGCGAACACTCCTGCGGTTAGTACGCTTATGCCATAGTCGATGTGACACATTTCCGGTGTACGCACTTTCTTGTCATATCGATGAATTTCTCCCGTTTCGAACCAAACGTTGCTGGTATCCCAGCGGCCTTCGTTCTCGAACACCGTCATCAAAGCCGGTTTCTCGCTCCGAACGAAAGCTTCCACGATCGCGGCGTAATCGACCGGCATGTATGAATCTCCGTAAATTACCAGAAATCGTTCGCCGAGCTTCGAAATCGCGCGCTTGAGCGCACCGCCAGTTCCGAGAAGCGTTGGCTCATCGAACGAGTAATCAATTTGCAAGCCGAATCGTTTTCCGTCGCCAACCTTCGCCTCGATCAACTCAGCGAGATAGCCGACACATAGCACGATCTTACGAAACCCTTCCGAATGCAGCAGCCGCAACTGGTGAACAAGGAATGGTTCGCCAGCTACGCTCAATAACGCCTTCGGGATCTTGTCAGTTTCCGGCCGGAGTCGTGTGGCAAGGCCACCCGCGAGAATCGCCACGGGCCAATTTGCCAGGTCGATGTCGCTCCTTCGCGCTGTCATTGACTGAGGATTTTCGTGCCCTCGGGCTCGAATCGAAAACGCACTTCCGTCAATCCTCTCTCGCGCATGGCATCACGCAGGCGCGCCTTGTCTTCGGCGTAGAACATGAGAAAACCGCCTCCACCGGCGCCGATCAATTTTCCGCCGAGGGCGCCGTTCGCCATCGCGACATCATAAGAGTCATTGATAGATTCGTTGCTCATGATGGCCGACCGTTCCTTTTTGCGCCGCCAATGAACGTCCAGCAGTCGAGCGAATTCGCGAAGGTTATTGTTTTCTAATGCACGCTGACTTTCGCGACCGAGTTCTTTTACGAAATGCAAGTTCTCCAGCATCGCTTCGTCAGATTGCGTGCTTTTATCGTGTTGTTCCTGCAGGATTTTTGAAGCTGAGCGCGTGTAGCCTGTAAAGAACAGCAACAGATTATCTTCCAGCTCCATCAGAGTGTCTTCGGAGACGTTGAGCGGCGACGCCTGCACGCGGCCATCCGGCAGAAATTCAAAACAAGTGATCCCGCCATACGCCGAAATATATTGGTCCTGTTTACCCACTGGTTCGCTCAGCTTCTCCATCTCGATACAACAAGCCTGCTCGGCTAACTCAGACGGGTGCACCAGATTTTTGCGCAACGCGTGCAACGCTTTGAGCAACGCCGTTGTGAAACTGCCAGAAGAGCCCAGCCCCGTCCCAGCCGGGATATCGGCCATGCTTGCGATCTCCAGATTTCGTTCCTGCACGCCCGCAAGCTTGAGTGCTTCCCTGATGATCGGGTGTTTGATTTCGTCGATGCTGCTGACCTCCTCGAGATGGGAGTATTTCAGCAAAAAGCCATCCACGAACCGGCGATGAACAGTGATGTAAATGTATTTGTCGATAGCCGCGGCTATCAGGAATCCGCCGTGCTTGCGATAATACGAAGGCAGATCAGTCCCGCCGCCGCCGAGCGAAATTCGCAATGGAGAGCGCGTAATGATCATTTCCGGAACGCCAACATGGAAAGAGCGGTGCGGCTTGTCCAGCGCTCCCGTTCGTCTGCTAACTTCGCGATGTTCTCCCCAGAAACTGATTCCATTTCTCCCGGGTTGCCGCCGGGACGTTCATGTCTGCTTTTACGAGCCACGAGACCGTCGTCAATGAGTTGATCAACACTGAGACAACAACGAGTCCGACAAACAAAAAGCGCAACTGAAATGCACTTTTGCCCTGCCTTAGAAAGATGAGGAAAATGAAAATCAGGAATGGGAAAAACTCCGCAAGGTAACGTTGTGCCAATCCCATAAAGGATAGAATCACGATAACTTGAAGCAGGAAAATCGCGGCGACAGCACGTTCTACCCCGTCCGCACCTCCGGGTCGCAGCAAAATTGCGACGCCGATTACAGCTCCGAGCAGAATCCAGGATGAGGACCACAAGAGTGAAGAGTACGTCTCAGTAAAAGGCATCACATAAAGATCTTTATGGTCATAATCTTGCCGGTTCGCTTTGAAAAACGGAGCCTCACGCTGCAATTTTGGCGTTCGCAAAAAGAAATAGTCCGCAAAGCTGTAAGGCACACGTTTGATTTGAAAAAGTCCGTGCTTTACTGCGAAATCCCGTTGAACCGGGTTGATGTTATACCTCATGTTCATGCCGCTAAAGTCACCAAACCTCGCGTAGCTGAGAAACAGGTAAAAAACGAACGCAACTCCCAGCGGCAGAAGCAACGCGGTGATGTTTCGGATGGGCTGTCGGTGGAACAAACGAATCGCAAGCAGTGGCGCAATCAGGACGAAAGGCGCACCGAACGTCGCCCGTGAAAGCAGAGCCGCGCCGGCGCAAAACGAAAAGGCAAGTAGCGACCGCGTTAATGCTGCGTCCTCAATTGTTCGAGATCGCCACGCAAAATAGAGCGCAGCGACGGACCATGCGAATCCCCAGATGATTGCTTCGTCGTAGATGGAGAGGTTGCCCAGCAACAGCAACAACGGTGAGCCAAGCGCGAAGCCGATCATGCAGGCGTTACCGATCCAGTTCCGCGCGCGCGACGAAAGCGGGGATGAACGCAACGCAGTTCCCACTAGACCGGCAAAGGCAAAGAGCGCGATGACACCCGCGCAAAATCCTGAAACCCGCGACCATTTCCCGTGGCCGGGTGGATAGATGAAATTCAGCGGGACGCGAAGCAGTGCGGGGAACGGACCAAAGTACATCCGCACTTTGCCGTTCACGATCATTGTTTCATGTGCGATCGCATCAGCATCGACCCCCACGTCGCCTCGCAAAAAGTGTTCCGCCTGCGAATCGAACGCACCGCCAAGAACTTCCTGAACAAAAATCTGTTGCCCGCCAGTCATGGTGAATATCCACAGGACCATGCTGAGCACGAGAGTGACTGGCAGCAGATTCGGCGCTTGGTCTCTTTCAGCCATAGAAACAGCCGCTAATCTTAAATCCAGCTCACAAAATATCACCGGTCGAACGAGCTGACATCGCTCAGTCCATTACTGCTGCCGACCGAACTCGGGTTTTGGCTGCTTTCAATAAGTTCACTTCGTACGAGATTATCGGCGGCTGAAGGCTTGACCGTAGAATGAAACTCTTAGACTTTGCGCCAAAATTGTCACTGTGAACCGCGCTCTTCGGTGATCAAAAGTTCCATTCAGGTGATCGCAGAGGTGACTCTCTCCCGAGAAGCTGCTTCCACTTCGCTCGCGTTTCCGTTGGGACGTTCATGTCGTAGTCGACCAGCCAGGAAACGGTCGCAAGCGAGTTCACCACGACCGAGAGAGCGATTAGTCCGATCATTACATGACGCGACCTGAATAAGGCTAAGCCGCCCGACCCGAGAAAAATGATGAGACAGAAAATCAGGAAAGGACAAAGATCAGCGGCATAACGTTGGGCAAGCAAAAAATATGATAGGATGCAGAGAAATTGGGCAAAGAGAGCTACAGCCGCACCCCGCTCAAATGCGGCGGCACCGTGGCGTCGAACCAGGCAGATAATTCCCATAATCGCACCGAAAACAAGCCAGCCCGAACACCACGGGAGAGGAAGGTATACTTCGCTGAAGTCATTCGAAAAGAGAGACGGGTAATCATAAGAGTGGCGATTCGCCGCTAAGTACGGCGGTTTGCCCTGAAGGGACGGAAAACGCAGGCTGAAGTAGTCAGCGAAACTGTAAGGGATCCGGCGCGGACTAAACACGCCAAATTTTTGGGCAAACTCGCTATGAACCGGGTTGATGTAGTAATCGAAGTGTACTCCAGTGAAGTTGCCGAATCTCGCGTAGCTTAGCCAAACGTAAAAAATGAGCGCGGCGGCGAGGGGGAGAACCAGCGCCGTGAGATTAATTATTCGATTCTCCCCCGGTAGTCTTAGAGCAAGAAATGGCGCGATCAGAATCAAAGGCGCTCCGAACGTGACCCGTGACAGTAAAGCACCGGCGGCGCACAGCGAGAATCCCAGCAAAGCGTGCGTGAGGGCGCTACCCCCGGTCTGTCGCGAGCGAAAAGCGAAAAAAATCGCGCCGAGCGATAAGGCAAGTCCCCAAATTATGGCCTCATCGTAGATAGAAAGATTTTCAAGTAGCAGGAGTAACGGTGAGCCAAACGCGAACCCGATTACGCAGGCGTTGCCGAGCCAGTTACGCGCACGCGATGAAAGCGGGGACGAAGCCAGGGCCATGCGTACCAGGCCCGCAAAGGCAAACAGGGCGATGGCGCCCGCGCAAAATCCTGAAATTCGCGACCATTTCCCGCGTCCCGCTGGGTAAAGGAAATTTAGCGGGATACGGAGCAACGCCGGGAATGGCCCAAAATACATGCGCACGTGATCGTTCACGATCGTCGCTTCATGGCCGATCGCCTCCACATCGACATCCACGTCCCCGCGTAGAAAATGTTCCGCCTGCGAATCGTAGGCGCCGCCGAGGACTTCCTTCACAAAAATATCTCGGCCGCCAGTCATGGTGAAGAACCAGAGGACCACCGTGAGAACCAGAGTGATCGGAAGAAGATTCGGCGCGTGGTTGCCGTCAGTGATCTGCACAGGGAGTAACATATGCCGGCTGAAACGTAATCAGTCGAGGCTGTGACCACCCTCGCTAGTTACGCGTGATCAAGCCCGTCCTTCCTGGCAGCGGCAAAGAGATTCAAACCGAACTTGTGATATCGCAATCGGATCTGACTTGGCTTGAATCCGGCGCGAACCAGCATGGGCCAAAGATCGCGTTTGTCGTAATACATTTTGTGATCGTCGATCTCTACTTTTGGACTGAATCCCAGCCGGAATGCTGACAACTCGAGGAATCGCTTCCCATTCCACGTCGGGACATTCACCAACAGCAACCCCGAACCTCTGAGCAAACGCCACGCAGATTGGATGACAAACTGTGGCTCAGCCAGATGTTCCAACACCGAGATGAGCATGACAACGTCCACGCTCTCGCTTTCCAAGTTTGGCAGCGTTTGTTCGATTGTCCCTTGATGGAATGTGAATTTTTCAAGTATTTGCAACTCCG
>JBARMF010000217.1:0-2386 GCA_049802315.1 Candidatus Udaeobacter sp. | reverse complement strand
TTACATTTCTCGGTCACAACATGGGCCATAGCGTTTCAGTAATTAATTCAGGGTTGGGTGAAAAAACTCTGTTACGAGTATTGAGCGACGACGGCGAGTCAACCCCGAACGCTTTCGGGGTCAAATTTCTGATTTAGCTTCTCGGCGTGCAGAGGACTGCCCGCCCTACCTATCGGCATATGTTCGCCAGGCGTTGGTGGGGCGCGTCACTCCGTGCGCGCTGGGCTCGAATTGTCGACGCCGGTTCGGAACAAGATCGCGATGGAAAACGTGACGATGGTGCCGAAGCAAATCCACCAGGGGAATGCCATCACCGGCAGCCAGCTCGGCTGCGTGTACAACTTACCGCCGAGCAGGCCGGCGATGTTGTTCGGTAGGCCACTCAAAATCGCGACCACGATGAAGCCTATGATCATCGCGATAATGTTTCCCAAGTCGTTGCCCCGCCGCTTGGTGAACATCCCGCACAGGAAAACGCCAAGCAGCGATCCGTACGTGTAGCCGAATATCCCGAGCACGATTGGGATGATTCGCACCTTAGGATGGACGATGACAAGGTAAGAAGTGGTCGATGCGACGATAATCATCAGGATCGAAAACCAAACCGTGGCCCAGCGCACGGCGCGCAGGCTTTGTTGCTCAGTGGATTGCGGGTTGATGTATGGCTCGTACCAATCGCGCGTGAAACTTGTGGCGAGCGCGTTTATCGCTGTGCTGAGGGAGCCCATGGCGGTAGCAAAAATTCCGGCGATCAACAGCCCGCGCAGGCCGACCGGCATTTGGTACAAAATGAAGTGGCAAAACGTCTCGTTAGGCGTTTTCGGGAGGGTCGGATCCGGGTGTGCCTGGTAATAAGCCCAAAGCAACAGGCCAATGGTTAGAAACGTCAGCACGATCGGGATATCGGCTAGTCCCGACAGGATCAATGAGCGTCGGCTCCGGCGAATATCGGGAGCGGTCAACATCCGCTGCACCATGTCCTGATCGGTGCCGTGCGTGGACATGGTAATGAAGGTCGATCCGATCAGGCCGGCAAAAATTGTGTACTCGACCTCGAACATTCCTTTGATCTTGTCCCAGCCGTGTTTTGCCGGATCGAGTCCCGTGGTGAAAAAATCCGAAATCCCGAAGCCCCCGTGGCGCTGGACGATTTCGTCCCAGCCACCCGGAATTTGTGAGTATAGCAAACCGACCGCGATCAACGCGCTACCAATCATGATCGAGGCTTGGATGAAATCGGTCCAGATCACCGCTTTAATGCCGCCGAGCGTTGTGTAGATGGCGGTCAAAATGACAATGACAATCGTTGCGCCGATGTAGATGAACAGCGTTTCTCTTTGACCGGGTTGCACGCCGCGAACCATTTCATACGCAAGCGCAAGCGCGATCGCCGCTACGTACAAGCGCGCGCCGGACGCCAGCACGCGCGTCACCATGAAAATAGCGGATGCCGCGTTTTTAGTCGGCACGCCGAAACGCGCGGTGAGATATTCGTAGATCGAATAAACTTTGTAGTCGTAGTACGGCTTGATGAAAATGTAACTGACCAGGATGCGTGCCAGAATGGTGCCGAGCGCCAGTTGCAAATAAGTGTAGTTTCGCAGCGCGAAGCCCTCGCCCGGTGTACCGAAAAAGGTGCCGGCGCTCGTTTCAGCGGCGATGATCGAGGCGAGCACGGCCCACCACGGAATTGCGCGACCGCCGAGCGCGAAATCTTTGAGGGTCTCCTCCTTCCGGCCCATGTAAAGGCCGATGGAAATGATGACGATAAAATAGAGAAGTAAGACCGCGGTATCGATCGCGAGCTTGCTGTCCATGTCGCTGGTATTTATCAATGACGAATAACGAATGTCGAATGACGAAAGAAATCCGAATGTTCAAATGACGAAAACTCTTTCGTGCTTCGTCATTCATTCGTCATTAGGCATTCGTGCTTCGTCATTCCGGAGCTAAGCTTATCGGTGAAACTGGCCACCATCCTCGCGCCTGATTTCGATCTCGAGCAGACGCTTGATTCAGGACAGGTGTTTCACTGGGAAAAAGTCAGGGACGGGTTTGTGGGAGCGATTGGGGATCGTGCCGTCTTTGTGAAGCAATCCCATGGCATGTTGAAAGTTCGTTTTGGCGGGGCGCTCACCAAGTCGCCGCGGCGACTGCTCCCCGGAATTGTCGAGCGCTACTTCGCGCTCGATCATCCGCTGGCGGAGATTTGCGATTCGTTTCCGAAGGATCCGGTGATGAATGCTGCCCGCAATTTCTGTCACGGGTTACGGATGATTCGGCAACCGAAGTGGGAATGTCTCGCCACATTCATTTGTTCATCGATGAAACAGGTGGCGCATATTCGGCAAATTTCCATGGCGCTCCGGAAACGATTTGGCGAGCA
>JBARMF010000216.1:0-6192 GCA_049802315.1 Candidatus Udaeobacter sp. | reverse complement strand
CGCTCGGTCTTTGTTCGCGACTGCAATTCGGGCGGAATTGCGCCGATAAAAAGCGGTTCAAGATCGAGCTTAAGAAAAATGGTGCGGATTTCGCGAATGCTCAAAGTCGGTTCGTCGAACTCGAGGTAAACAATATCGTGATTTGTGTCCATCTTGTAACGCAGGCCGGCGATCTCCACGAGCTGTCGGTCCAATTCCAGGACGTTCTCCATTTCGCGCAAGCCACGAGCATAAATCTCAACTTCGAACATGCCTTCGAATACTAGCGGGCCGGTCCAAGCCATGCAATTTATCTTGCACTGAAAATGATTGCCGGACCTTGTGCCCGTGAGCTAGCAATTGCGCCCGGCGCAAAGCTGCGTAAATGATGCCCGTTCAAGCAATGAGACGCGCTGCTCAGTATTTGTTGGCCACGAATGTGGTGCTGGGCGCATTATTCTTCGCCGGTTGCGAAACTGTTCCGCAAGGCATTCAGCAGGCGAGAGTCGAGATGGTGCAACAAATCGCAGCCGAACCGAGCGGCGATTATTATATCGGGCGGCGTTACTACAAACCCGATTACAAATTCTGGGGTTACGTTCGCAAGCCGGGCCAGCCATGGAGTACAGCAGAGTTGGTGATGCTCAATGAGAAAGCGAAACTTGCGCCCGACCGCGAACGCCTGGAGTTCGGGAGTGACAACAACTACGAATACAAACTTTTCGGCTACTTCAGTGGCGACAAAGTGTATGAGCCAGCTAGCAACGGGATTTATCCAGAATTCGTCTTGAAGGGCTACGAGCTTATTTCCACTACGCCGACGCCGATCTTCAAAAGCCAAATGAGTGGTCGCTCTAATCCAACCGACCTGCGGTACGTCGTCGAGAAACCCGAGTGATATCAATGACGAACTCCGAATGCCGAATGACGAAGGAATTCCGAATGCAGAAAGTTCTGGGAATATGAGAGCGTGCTCGAAGTTCGGGTTTCGTGCTTTGTCATTAGTTCGTCATTCGTCATTCGTGCTTCGTCATTCTCGATGAGACGGGCTGCTGGCGCCCTGGTCAATCGTGATCCTCTCGTGGAGGAATTCTTGCGTTATCTCGCGAACGAGCGAAACGCTTCACCGCGCACCCTCAAGGCGTATCGCCATGCGCTGACTAGTTTCCGCGCCGAAAACAAAACGTCGTGGAAAAAATGTAGAGCCGACGATTTTCGGGATTACCTCTTTGCGGTCATGAAACGCGGACAGGCGCGTTCGTACGTGCGATTGCAATTTTCAGCGCTACGCACTTTTTATCAGTTTCTCGCCGCGCGGAAACAGCTGCGGCACAATCCCGTCCGGGAAGTTCAACTGCCAAAGATGGAAAAAAAACTTCCGCTGGTCCTGACGCGCCAACAGGTGGACGAACTTCTCACAGCGCCAACCCGCGAGCCAAAGAGCCGATCTGCACCATCATGGATGCCTCTGCGCGACGTCGGTATTATGGAATTGTTTTACAGCAGCGGCTTGCGTTTGAGCGAACTGGCTGCGCTCGATGTATCCGACGTTGATCCTTACACAGAATTGGTGCGCGTATTCGGCAAGGGTCGCAAGGAACGCGTCTGCCCGGTAGGCTTGCCAGCGCTGGAAGCGATCCAAAAATATCGCGCGACAGCGAACGTTCACGCGGGTCCCCTCTTCATCAACAAAGCGCGAAGACGAATATCCGCGCGCTCAGTTTGGCTGGTGTTGAAACGATACGTTCGGCGCACGTCCATTCCGATTTCCATCAGCCCACACAAATTGCGCCATAGCTTTGCGACGCACATGCTCGATCGGGGCGCCGATCTGCGCAGCGTGCAGGCGTTACTCGGGCACGCCAGTCTTTCCACGACTCAGATCTACACGCACGTAACCGTCGAACGTCTCAAGAAAGCGTACGCGGATGCCCATCCGCGAGCCTGATTAATCGATTACGTTCACGCCGCGGACTCCGAAATGGGAAGCAGCCGCTAACAGGTTTTTATCATTTGAGGTCGCGATACTTGCGGTGAAAAGCCGCAATTACATCCGCTCGTCCGTGTCGAGCACAGGCTAGGCTGTCGGTACTCGCCAGACGGCGGACTTCCTCATAGCCGCAATCATTGTAATACAGCCGAACGAGATAACTTGCATCGAAGTAGATCATTCAATGGGCCGGTCTCGATCTTCTGAAATGATTTGAGTGCTGTCGGTACCGCCACGAAGGCGATGCATTGTTCTGCGAAACTGTGGGGTTAGCTTTCGCCGGGCGAAATAGGGCACTCCGGGGGTCGGCGCGTGCGACACAATCCGAGCAATAGTCTTGCCCCGCTCGCTGACGTGAATCTCACCCAACTTGGCGGCCTTTCGGATCCATTCACCGGTGTTGCGGTGAAGTTCGCGAATGGTAATCGTCTTCATGTGACACAACGTGTCACATTGATTTGGAACCCGTCAATTCCAGCGCTTTCGCGCTACGTGCTAGCTCGCTGCCGGCGCCGCCGGTGCGCTGCTTTCTGTCTGTATTGCCGGAACTTGGAACGATAACTTGCTATCGGCAGCAACGACATCCACGCGATCGCCGGGTTTGACGTTTCCGCGGAGCAATTCTTCCGCGAGCGGGTCTTCAAGAAAACGTTCGACAGCGCGACGCATTGGTCGAGCGCCGTACTGCGGATCGTATCCCTTCTCGATCAAAAATTCCTTTGCGCTTTGCTGCAGGTCGATGTGGACGTCCTTGGCTTTGATGCGCATAAGCACTTTGTGGACTTCCAGATCGACAATTCGCAGCAGCTCGGGTTTGCCGAGCGAATGAAACACGATGATCTCATCCAGCCGGTTGAGGAACTCGGGTTTAAAGACGCGTTTCGATTCTTCGAGAATCTTGTCGCGCATGGAATTGTAATCGTGTCCGTCACTCGGTGCACCGAAGCCCATCACCGTCTGCTTCTTAAGCAATTCAGCGCCGACGTTGGACGTCATGATGATAATCGTGTTTCGAAAATCGATCTTTCGGCCTAACGAGTCGGTGATCTTGCCGTCTTCCAAAATCTGTAGAAGAAGATGCATCACGTCCGGGTGCGCCTTTTCAATTTCGTCGAAGAGCACCACCGAGTACGGCCGGCGCCGCACGGCCTCAGAAAGTTGTCCGCCTTCCTCGTAACCGACATAACCCGGCGGCGACCCGATCAAACGCGACGCCGTGAATTTCTCCATGTACTCCGACATGTCGATTTGGATCAACGCGTCAGCGTCGCCGAACATGAACTCCGCGAGCGTGCGCGCGAGATAGGTTTTGCCGACACCGGTTGGACCAAGAAACACGAACGAACCGATCGGACGCTTGGGATCTTTCAAATCCGCCCTGGAACGCCGCAACGCCTTGCTGATCGCTGTGACCGCTTCCTCCTGGCCAATGACGCGCTCTCTAAGCTCCGCCTCCATCCTGAGCAGTTTCTGCGTCTCCTGCTCTTCCATTCTCTGGAGTGGCACGCCGGTGACCTTCGAGATGATGTGCATCATGTCGTCACCTGTCACAACGACTTCCTTCTCCTCGCGTTCTTCGCGCCACTTTGTCAAAATGGCATCGAGTTTCTCCTTGGTTTGCTTCTCTTTGTCGCGAAGCGAAGCGGCTTTTTCAAAATCCTGGGCCTTGATCGCTCCTTCTTTTTCCAGACGGATGGCTTCGATTTCTTTTTCGATGTCCTTCACGTCCGGAGGCCGCGTCATTGAGTTGATACGAGCGCGCGCACCTGCCTCGTCCATAACATCAATGGCTTTATCGGGAAGAAAGCGGCCGGTGATGTAACGATCGGAAAATCTAACGGCAGTCTCGAGTGCTTCGTCGGTGAGCCTGGCTTTGTGATGCGCCTCGTACTTCGGTCGCAGCCCTTTTAAGATTTGAATGGCTTCATCAACAGTCGGCGCATCGACCTTTATGGTCTGAAACCGGCGTTCCAGCGCAGCATCTTTCTCGATGTATTTGCGATATTCGTTCATCGTCGTCGCACCAACGCATTGCAACTCGCCGCGGCTCAGAGCGGGTTTGATGATGTTGGATGCGTCCATGGCGCCTTCGGCTGAACCTGCGCCGACAATCGTGTGCAGCTCATCGATAAAAAGGATCACGTTCTTGGAGCGACGAATCTCATCCATTACCGCTTTGATTCGTTCTTCGAACTGTCCGCGATATTTTGTTCCCGCGACCATCAATGCCAGGTCGAGCGTGATCACACGCTTGTCCCGCAACAGTTCCGGCACGTTGCCGTTTGAGATTTCCTGCGCCAACCCCTCGGCGATGGCTGTTTTGCCTACGCCCGCTTCGCCGATCAGTACCGGATTATTTTTCGTCCGACGGCAAAGCACTTGAATGACGCGCTCAATTTCGTTGCGACGGCCAATCACTGGATCGAGTTCGCCTTTACGCGCTAACTCGGTTAAATCGCGGCCAAATGCACGGAGCGCCGGAGTCTTGACGTCTTTCTTTGCTGGCTCACCTTCCTGTTCCGCTTCGGACGGCGTGAAATTCGGATCGAGCTCTTTCAAGATTTCGTTGCGCGTACGTTCGATATCGAGTTCCAGAGTCTTCAACACTCTGGCAGCAACCCCCTCGCCCTCGCGCAACAGCCCGAGTAAAATGTGTTCCGTGCCGACATAAGAATGGTTGAGCGCCTTGGCTTCTTTGCCAGCAAGCGCCAGCACTTTTTTGACGCGAGGCGTGTACGGGACGTTGCCAACCATCTTTGTCTCAGGTCCGGAACCGACTTGTTTCTCCACTTCCATCCGCACCGTCTCCAGATCGAGCCCCATCTTTTGCAAGACGTTTACTGCCACTCCCTGGCCAAGTTTGATCAGCCCAAGCAGCAGATGCTCGGTGCCCACGTAGTTGTGGTTAAACCGGTCGGCTTCCTTGCGAGCAAGCGCCAAAACCTGTTGAGCTCGCGGTGTGAAATTATTCATTAGTTGATGGTGCGTCCGTCAAGCCATTGCCTGAGTCTTTTACCATCTTACTAATATCAGGTTTGGGGAAAAGTTTCAAACGGTCACGAATGATTTGCGCTCGGAGATAGTCGCGCTCTTCAGCATTTAACTTCTGCTGCGAGTTCTTTTGCAGATGAGCTGGCTGTGTTTCGATGAACAATTCATCGATTTGGAGGCGGTGATGTTCCGGGAACGCGCCGAGATCCATGCCAAGCTTGATAACCGATAACAGATTCAGCGCTTCCTTTGATGGCATGGCATGCGCGTAAGTTAGAACGCCATAGGCACGACCGATCTGATCGCAAAGCGTGCTCGGTTTCCTTTGCAGCAAAGTCTGGCGCGCGTCGTGTTCCTTATCAATAATCGTCTCGATGACTTTGGTTAGACGATTGATGATGTCTTCTTCCTTTTCACCGAGCGTAGTCTGATTAGAAATCTGAAAAAGATTGCCCATTGCTTCGGTGCCTTCGCCGTAAAGGCCGCGCACCGCGAGCCCGATCTTGCTGACGGCTTGGATGACTTGGTTGATCAACTCGCTCAGGACGAGGCCAGGCAGATGCAACATCGCCGAAGCACGCATGCCAGTCCCAACGTTCGTCGGACAAGCGGTCAAATATCCAAGCTGCGAATCGAAAGCGTAGTCGAGTTTGCTTTCGAGCGCGGTGTCGATCTTATCCACTAACTTAAAAGCCTGTTTCAACTGAAGTCCGGAACGAATCGATTGCATCCGGAGATGATCTTCTTCGTTGATCATGACGCTGAGCGTTTGCCGTCGGTTCACCACCACCGCGCTGCCTGCGCCCTTCGCGGCATGCTCGCGACTGATCAAGTGGCGCTCGACGAGCACCTGTTTGTCCAATGCCGCCAAATCCTGCAATCCTTCGGAAAACGAGTCCTGCATCTCCGGAAGCTCTTCAACACGCGCCCGGATATGTTCGAGGATTGATGTGCGTTCCGCTTTCTTCGCCCATCCGGGAAAAGCACGATTACGCAAATTCCGCGCCAGGCGGACGCGGCTGCTGATTACAACCTGGTGATGCGGCCCTTCACCGCGCAGCCATTCGCCCGCAGTGGATAGCATGCTTGAAAATTTCATACTGGATTCGAAAGGTCGGTTTCGAGCTGTTTGATTTGATCGCGCAGCGAGGCAGCACTCTCGTAGTTTTCGTCAGCCACCGCTTTCTGCAAATTTTCGGTGAGGGCGCGCATTTGCTGGTTCAATGCCATTG
>JBARMF010000215.1:0-2396 GCA_049802315.1 Candidatus Udaeobacter sp. | reverse complement strand
GCACCAAGTCACAAACAACAACGCTGGCCTGCAGGCGAACTGGGGCAAAGCCGAAAGCCTCGAGTGGACGAATGAAGAATTTAACATTCAAGGCTGGTTAATACCGCCAGCGAAAGTCGAGCCTGGTAAAAAATATCCGATGGTCGTGCTTATCCACGGCGGACCATCCAGCGTAACGACATCAGACTGGCCGGCATCGTCTGGGATGTCGCGTGCGATTATTGCTGCGCTTTCAATGCGCGGTTATTACGCGCTGCTTCCCAATCCGCGCGGCAGTTACGGCCAGGGTGAGGATTTCACCCGCGGGAACGTGAAGGATCTCGGAGGGGGCGATCTGCGCGACGATCTCGCCGGAGTCGACGATTCGATAAAGAAGTATCCGATTGATCCAAACCGTCTCGGGGTCATGGGTTGGAGTTACGGCGGATTCATGACCATGTGGACGGTCACTCAGACAGATCGTTTCCGCGCAGCTGTCGCAGGTGCCGGCATCGCGAACTGGCAGAGTTACTATGGCCAGAACTTGATCGGTCAATGGATGATCCCGTTTTTCGGCGCATCCGTTTACGACGATCCAGCTGTTTATGAGAAAAGTTCACCGATTCGGTTTATCAAAAACGTGAAGACACCCACGCTCGTCATCGTCGGCGAGCGCGACGCGGAATGCCCGGCGTCGCAGTCGTACGAATTCTGGCATGCGTTAAAGACGTTGGGCGTACCGACAAAGCTGATCATCTATCCCGGCGAAGGCCATATGTTCATCGAACCCAAGCATCAAGTCGACCGATTGGAGCAGACCCTGGCGTGGTTCGACAAATATTTGAAGTAAGGTGGAACGCGTTGTCCCGAACGCGTTTGCCGGGCCCTTGTCATCGGCTCGCCGCGGCGAGCCGATCCACCTTCTCTGTGTCTCTGCAGCGCTGAACCTCTAAGCAGTCGGCAAATCCTCGACCGCGCAATCTCCAGCTCATTTGCCGATGAGAATGAAGACGCCTGCCGCCAGAGCCACAATGTAGAGTAGGAAGATGGCTGGGCCTAGATTCAAACCGAATCCTAAAAGACCGTCGATGATTAAGTAAATCGCGAGCAAGAGCATGCCGATGTTTTTGGTGATTTTCATGGTGTCGATCTTCCAGATTGCTTCGTACGATGGCAATTGTTGAATCTTGCGCGATGAAGTCGCTCTTTTGACTCCATGAAAATTGAGTTCCGCCTGATTACGGCTTTTAGCGCCGTAGTTTTGATTTCGGTGGCCATTGCCGAAGGCGCGCGTTCCCGTCCGCTGGATGAAGATGCTGCTCTTGCGTTGCTCGGGCGCACCCTTAAAAATGACCACGTTTACGAAAAGCGAATCTCATTGGATTGCATTGCGTATGGCACCGAAGAGACGACGAACGCTTATTTTGAATTTGTTCTGCGCGAAGTTCACAACGCCCAATGCGGGGGCGACCCTGAAACAAGTCCTGCTATTGATCGTTACCGCGTCTATCGCCGTTCAGGGAAAATCCAGCGTTGGGAAGCGGCAGGAGACAAATGGCAACCGTATAAGCCGCGCGCAAATTAAATGCCTACGGATTTCGTGCGTACGCAAATCGCGCTCGCCGAAGCGAGCGCGATCATGATTTTCTGCAGTTAGTAACGGCGGCGACCACCGTTTTAAAAAGCAAAGTGTTTAGGCGCCTACCTTTTCTTTCTTCCCCTTAGTGCACTCTGCTTTGAACTTCACGTACTGCTCCGGAGTAAGGATGCCCTCGGCATCTTTCATGAACTTGGCCTCGGTCGCTTCCGTGCACCCCGCTTTGTGGTGTTCGGTCATCGCCGTTTCCATCTTCGTCTTTTGATCTGGTGTCAGGTCGAGAGTCGCAAGAGAGGCCGTGCAGGCCATCTTCCCTTCGTTCCCAGCCTTCTTCGCGCAATCGCCATGTTCACCCGCGAACATTGTTCCCGCTGCGAATGCCCCCGCCGCCACTAGCGCAATGAGTTTGGTCATAGTGGAAGCTGAGACAGCCCCGAAGGGATCACCGTTCAATTTTGAAATTGTCTGGCATGTTCCCGTTTGCTCTTACTCATGCTCATGCTCATGCTCTTCCTATCATCCGAAAACAGCTGATCGCGTATCACTCATCACTTTGAAAATCGAAGCCACGCAAGAAATCTTTCCGCTGAAGCACCCGTTCCGGATTTCGCGCGGCAGCCGCACAGAAGCGTGTGTCGTAACAGTTAGTGTGAGTGACGGAGAATACACCGGACGCGGTGAGGGCGTTCCGATCACACGCTACAATCAAAGCGCGGATTCCGTTTTGGAGGAGATCAGCTCCATCGCGAGCGTCGATGATTTGGATCACGATAAACTGCAGCAAGTGCTCCCTGCCGGCGCGGCTCGCAATGCGCTGGAC
>JBARMF010000214.1:0-1711 GCA_049802315.1 Candidatus Udaeobacter sp. | reverse complement strand
GGCGTTGGGGCGACAGGCCGCCACCGGATATCGCTTTCGTGATCGCGGCAGTCGTGATTTTTGCCTTCGGCTATTTCGTTCAAACCGCCCCGTGGGAATGGGACAATCTCAAGCTCATGATTTGGGGCTATTTTATTATCCTGCCTTTTCTGTGGAGCGACATCATTGGGCGCTGGGTCTTTCCGGAACGCGCCGTTATGTGTCTACTGCTGTTCGGTTCGGGATTTGTCACACTACTTGGCGGCCTGTCAGCCGGACATCCGGGCTTTGGATTGATTGAACGAGCCAGGCTCGACCACGTCGGCACCGCACTTCGGCCGTTGCCGATGGACGCGCGGTTCGCGACTTTTCCTACCTTCAATCAACCGATTTTGCTGCAAGGCCGCAAAGCTGTGCTTGGCTACCCTGGTCACCTGTGGACCGAAGGGTTCGATTACGGTAAGACCAATGATCAGTTAACCGCTTTGATGAACGGCGCCGCAAACTGGCGTGACGTCGCGAAAGCATTAAACGTGCACTATATATTTTGGGGCCAGGACGAAAAAGCGAACTACCAGTCAAGCACTCACCCATGGGAAGGCACGGCATTCCTTGTCGCCTCCGGTGATTGGGGCGCAATTTACGATCTGACCAAGCCTGCTCCTCAGCACTGAGGCGGGAGCGTTCCTGTTCGGCTGGCGGCTCTTGGAGTTGCCATCTTTCGTCGCACACGAAAGGGGTGCGCGAGGAAAACGAAATAGATCGCGTTCACGAAATCTCTCAGGCTCGAGGCAGGACTTGTTAGGCGCAGCGGACCGGTGCGTAACCCGGCAAGAACGTTCTCGATTGTGAGCGTTCGCGGCATTGGCATACTCGTGTAGTGACGCCCAAAGGCGTGCAGCCGATGCGCATCGGAAGTGGCGATCATTGGCTTGCTAAATCGAGTTGCGACTCGTTTTGCCCGGCGATTCGGATTGAACGGACCGAAATGAAAATGACAAAACTCAATCGCGTCAAAACAATCGATCTCGGTGAACAGCCGCGATCCAATTGAGCCGCCGACAACGTAGAATGGGTGCGGCGCAATAGTGAAAATAGAATTCCCCCGGCGCGCCCGGAGTCGCCGCAAATCATCGAAATTTTTCACCTGCGCGATCTCTTCCGCGGTGACATTCAACACAATCACGTCTGCGCCAAGCAAACGCACCTCGGCTGCGGGAATTAGCAGAATGCCCATTGCCTCCGCGTCGGCGAACACTTCCTTTCGATTAAAGACAGCATCGTGAAGCGTGATCGCGAGGACGCGAAATCCAAACGAGCGCGCCCGTTCCAATAATTGATGCGCCGAAAAATCCACGGCGTCTTTAGGATCGTCGAGGGTGTGAATGTGCAGATCAATTTTGATCCAATCTTCTTCCTCCCTCCTATTCCTGCTCGTGCTCATGCTCCTGCTCGAAGTTTAATCGCGAATCGCTGATACTTCATTCTGCAAGAATTCTGTTTGTCTTGAGTCATCGATTACGAGCACGAGATGAGCAGGAGCACGAGTAAGAAGAAACATACTCGACACTTGCCAGCGCTTGTCGCCTGCGGAAAGTTTGCTCCCTCTCGAAGCTCGGGTGGTGAAATGGCAGACACGTACGTTTGAGGGGCGTATGCCGAAAGGCATGGGGGTTCAAGTCCCCCCCCGAGCACAATCTTCTGCCACGCCAGCTTCAATGCGCGCTCAATT
>JBARMF010000213.1:0-3406 GCA_049802315.1 Candidatus Udaeobacter sp. | reverse complement strand
GCAGCGCACATTGGAAATACTCGCGGCTATGCAGACCCGAGCGCAAAATAAAGTGGCCGTCCAACAGCGCGCCGGTTTTCCGAAAAAGGGACAGCAGATCTTCGCTCATCTGGGGAGCGCACGCCGCTGGCGTGCTGTTTTCGGCGGCCCGCCGAAAAAGAATTGGTATGTCGCGAAGCACGCGAACAGTGATGGGGAAACAATGGTTGGCCGTGGCAGATAAGAACCGTTCGACGAGCAGTCGAACGGAGCACGCGAGCCGCGTGCGCTCCCCAAAAGCGGAACCATCCTAACCAGATGTATCATAGGCGGTTTGGTCGGTTTCGGCTGCGGCAGCAATTACCTCGATTTCCACATCGGCTCCTTTCGGCAAAGCGGAAACCTGGACGGTGGACCGGGCCGGTGGATCTTGTTTGAAATACGAGCCGTATATCTCGTTTACCGTCTGAAAATCGGCGAGGCTCGTTAGGAAAATGGTTGTCTTAACGATGTGATCGAAAGTAAGGCTTTCGGCTCGTAAAAGGGCCGCGATGTTATCCAGCACTCGCCGGGTCTGCGTCGCAATATCGCCGGAAACAATTTCGCCAGACTTCGGGTCGAGCGGAATTTGGCCGCTGCAAAACAGGAAGCGTCCGCTGCGCATCGCTTGCGAATAAGGGCCAATTGCCGCCGGTGCTTCGCTAGTGAAAATGGGCTTCTTCATGGCCGATTGTAACTGGAAAGCGCAATCCAACAATTAGAGATTCCGGCAAGCCGCGCCTAACGCTACGCCTTGATCCGCGGCAAGCGGAGCGCTTGCCCTACAACAACATTGTTGCATAGTGAAAACCCCACGGCGCCACACGATCGGCGCCATCACGGCTGGGTAGCTCAGTTGGTAGAGCAGTGGACTGAAAATCCACGTGTCGCCGGTTCGATTCCGGCCCCAGCCATACCTCCGAAAGGCTGTCGAGGCAGTAAATATTTCAGGCGATAAACCGGGACTGTCGATCCGGCATGCGGCAAGATCGTTGCCTCGCGGGATGTGCGCTGCGGGTATGCCCAGTGGCGACGTTCGACGTATCCGGATGCAATGTCTTCAGTTAAAAATGTTGGAGCATTTACCACGCAGGCCGCGACTGAAGAACCATCGAAACGTGAATGTGTTTTGTGACGCAGCGCGCGATGGTCGCTTTGCTATATCGCCTCGGTCAGTAGTTGGCTGCAAACTCAGGTGTTCAAGTTGTCGTTTACGGATTTGACGAACTTCCATGGATATTTTGTGTCGTCTGGATCAAGACTGGGGACCAGTTTTAATGCCCGTAAGATCCAAGCTCGCTTATCGGTTGTTCTCTCGATGCCGTACGAGATTAACATCGACTCTAATTCCCCTGTAGGTGTTATTAGCAACCCGTTACTGGCAGAGAGGTCGTACAATTTATCAAATTCCTTTTGCATTGATTCCCCTCTAGCCCTGCGGCAATGAGCACTCGCCGAAAGCAAGGAATAATTCAGGCCTTGAACTTTGATTCCTGGCGATATGGCTTGTGTTGGCGATAAAGCTCCAGTCGTTCCTGCATTTTCTTGCGATTAAACGTGGATACGCCCTTCATGTTGATTGCCTGTGTTTGGTATTTTACCGCATTGTCGAACTCGCCAATCTCCGCATAACCAGCAGCCAAATTGTCTACTGCGCGAGAGTCCTGCCACTGGCTTATTTCGCAAGCGTGTCTGGACATTTCGATTGCCTGTTTTGCGTTTCTCAATGAATCGTCCGGGCAAGTAGCTTGAAACCAACCAAAATTGATGAGCGCGTCATAATCGCTCGGGGAGAGTCGGGCTGCTTTTTCATAGTCAGAGGCTGCCGCGCGGTAATTTCCCATCGCAAAATGAGAGTAACCTAGCATTACGAAACCGGGTGCATCCTTAGCATTGAAGGCAAGAGCCCTATGATAGTCAGCCTTTGCTTTTTCGAGCTGACCCATGTCTTCGAATGCACTCGCTCGGCCACAATAAGTTCTGAGATCCTTTGGGGCTAGACGGATCGCTTCATTAAAGTCTGCCATTGCCTTGTTTAGATTGCCTGTGGCTTGGTAGGCTAGGGCGCGATTGTGGTAAAAGTCTGCCTGCATTACAGGGTCCCCGCGGCGGATCGCTTCGGTACTGTCGCGGATCACCTTTTCGTAGTCGCCCTTATCTGCATAGGCTATCGCCCGATCGTAGTAAGTCCGAGCAAAGTTAGGATTAAGACGAATCGCGGCACCATAGTAGCTGATCGCCTGATCCAGATTACCGCTCCGGCGATAGATGATGGCGCGCGCAAGGTAGCCGCCGAAATAATGTGGGTTCAATCGAATCGATTCATTTGCGTCATTGATGGCTTTATCCCAGTCGCCCTTGTCGAAGTATGCCTGCGCGCGCCAATCGTGGATAGCCGACGCTGTGACTGTGTCTGGCTTCATGTCTAGAGCCACGCTGAAGGTTCGAATGGCCAAATCATATTGGTTGAGCTTGTATGCCGACGCTGCCTGCTTTACGAGAGCCGCGACCTTGGGGTCGACCGGAACTGTGTGCGTAATCGCGTCTGCGGTGATCGCGACGGTCATGCTAAGCGCGGTTAGTATCAGTAGTTTGGTTTGAGTTCGGCCGACATTCATTTGTTTACCGTCAACGCCTTTACTGGGGGCTGAATAACCACAGCGTTGTAATTGGGGACGCTTGGCAAAGGCAAGCGGGAAAGCGCGAAGGTCTCGAATGGTTTACCTGTCCCGCGCAAATGAAAGGTCGCCGAAGCGATATCAACCGACATTGACGATCGTCAATGATGGTTGTTGTTGTTCCACAACTGGGCGATTCGATGAAGTACGACTGGAAAGAGGCGGGCGAGGAATGGTCGCAACCGTGGGGGAGCTCTGCGGCGCAATGGGCCGGCACAATTTTTCCGCGGATTCGCGACTGTTTGCCGGTGGGAACGATTTTAGAAATCGCGCCAGGGTTCGGACGGTGGACGCATTATCTAAAGGACTACTGCAACGAACTGTGGGCCGTTGATAAATCGAGCGATTGTATCGAAGCGTGCCGGCAGCGTTTTGCGAGTGTTTCGCATGTCCGCTGCTGCCTGAATGACGGCCGCTCCCTGTCCATGATTCCCGACTCCTCAGTGGATTTCGTTTTCAGTTTCGATTCGTTTGTGCATCCGGACCGAGACGTGGTCGAAGAGTACCTGCGCCAACTTGGAACGAAGTTGAAAATCGGCGGCAAAGGTTTCATTCATCATTCGAATTTTGGCGAATACATTAATTCGCCGCGCGAACGGCTTCCGGAGGCGCTCGCGAAGCCGTTGATCAAAGCGAAGATTCTCGACTGGGCGCATCATCGAAATCCCGGCATGACCGCCGAGTTATTTCGCGCACTGTCGGCGGAGAAC
>JBARMF010000212.1:0-1929 GCA_049802315.1 Candidatus Udaeobacter sp. | reverse complement strand
TGAGCCTGGCACTCTCAGTTTTGCTTTTGCTGGCATACGGTCTCGGTCTCTGGTTTTCGCTCAATACGCATCGCGAATTATTTGCCAGCGCGAACGAGGAGCATGAAGCGGCGTGGCCGATCGGTCTTGCGCTGGGCACACTCGCGGGTGTTACAGTTTTGGTCGCGTTGGTGAGCGAAGTGTTTGTCGGGTCCGTTCAGTACGCTGCGACCGCTTTCGGAATGAGCCCTGCCTTCGTTGGATTCATTGTTGTCGCCTTGGTGGGCGCGGCTGCCGAAATGGCGGCGGCGTTTTCCGCTGCGCGCAAAAATCGTCTCGATCTGAGCGTGAGCATTGCTCTCGGTAGCGCCGCGCAGATTGCCCTCTTCGTTGCTCCGGTTCTGGTACTGTTGAGTTATGTAATTGGCCCCGCGTCGATGGATTTGAATTTGTGGCCCGGCGCAGTCGCAATGATTCTGTTCGCAACGCTCACCGCATCTCTGGTGACCACGTCTGGTCGCTCTGCGTGGTTCGTCGGCGTGCTCGCCCTCATGGTTTACCTGATGTTCGCCACGGCGCTATATCTTTTGCCGCCGTCCGGCGCGAAGTGAATGACTTCGCCGATGCGCTCGCATCGCCAATAAGAAGAACAAGAATTCGGGTTCTAAGGAGTGCACTCGGCGTGCCGTACCCATTGCCTGTGATGCGACTATCGGTGATCTCTTGAGGCCACGGCTGCATTCCAAAACTGAGCAGTCCAAAAGGCACCGAAAAAATCGCTCTCAAACGGTCGATATCACTGTTATAATCCACCGGCTGATGAGGTTTTCATTCTGCCGATAAAGGAAACTTCGAAATGACTTCCTCAACTCCGTTCGTGTTCGTCATCGATGACGATGAATCCGTACGACGCGGCTTAAAGCGATTCCTACGTTCAGCCAACTATGAAAGCGAAGTCTTCAAATCGGCATCGGATTTTTTAGCGCGCCCACCTCATCCGGGACCAGCCTGCGTCATTGTCGATGTGCAAATGCCCGGCATAAATGGGATCGATTTCCAGCAGGCTTTAATTCAGCGACGCCGGGAAGAGCAACTTGTTTTTATTACCGGTCACGGAAACATCCCCATGTGTGCTCAAGTGATGAAGGCTGGCGCTGTCGATTTTCTTCCGAAACCATTCAAATCTCAAGACCTCTTGAAGTGCATTGAGGATGCTTTGCATCGATCTGCCGAGCAACGAAGCCGCGCAGCGGAAAGGAATGAAGCTCGTCGCTTGCTTGATTTGCTGACGCCGCGCGAGTTCGAAGTGATGCAACTGGTTATTAGAGGGATGTTAAATAAGCAGGTCGGCGGTGAGCTTGGCGTGGCGGAGAAAACCGTCAAAGTCCACCGTGGGCGACTGATGCAGAAGCTCGGTGTCGCGTCAGTAGCTGAGCTCGTGCAATTGGTGCAAAAGGCAGAGGTACATCCGACCGCCAGGAGTGAGACTAAAGTCTAATGTTGCTCGTGTGAGATCACGCGATAATTGAAAGCGTGTCTTACATTTCGCTAATCAGGTTGTCCGTTTAACGAGATCCCGCGCGAAGCTGGATACAACAATGGAAGTGTCCATTATCAATTATTGAGAGCTAATGAAAACAAAAGAACTCATCAAGAACGCCCGTGAACTAGCGAGGCCATTCCGCATCAGCAAAGGTAAAGATTTCCGCCTCAAGGACGTCGATCCAGACGACACACTTGATTTCACCAAGGAGGCAGACAAACCAAGATCGAAGGAAGCGCTGGCGATGGGCGTCGCAGCCCTGGCTGAGTTGCAAGACAAACTCTACGCCCAGGACAAGTGGGCAGTGCTGTTGGTCTTTCAAGCAATGGACGCCGCGGGCAAGGATGGCGCCATTAAGCATGTGATGTCGGGCGTAAACCCACAGGGTTGCGAAGTCTATTCTTTCA
>JBARMF010000211.1:0-7523 GCA_049802315.1 Candidatus Udaeobacter sp. | reverse complement strand
TCTGGAGTCCAGATCGGTTTGTTTGCTCCGCCGGCCCGTGGCGACGAGCTGTCTCCGATAACGAAACCATCGATGTCGAAATCAAAGTCCGCGGTGATGTTGCGTGGTTTTGCGTTCGGCGAGAGATCGAGCACCCACAAGTCGGGTTCCGTATATGAGTTGATCGGCTGGTTGGTCGCTGCGACGAACGCGACCTGTTTGCCGTCGGGACTAAGGGACAACGCGCCTCCGCCCGGTCCGAATTGCGTGTTCAGATCGATCGTTGTGATCTTGGTAGGGTTCCCGCCGGTGGCCGGCACCGAGTAAAGATCAGTTCTCGGCAGTTCGTAATACGGCTCGTCGATCCGGCTCGAGGTGAAATAAATTTGCGAGCCCTCCTTCGACCAAATCGCGTTGTCTTCATCGAAGCGCCCAGTGGTGAGCTGGCGCGGTTTCACTTTTTCTTCGGCGCTGCGTGGTGCGCTCACGATCCAGATATGAGCCGGATGCTTTGGATCGATGTAACCTTCGTTGTCTTGTCGATAGACCGCGCGGGTGATCACGCGCACATCGCTCTCGTGCTCATCTTTAGGCGCTGTAGCTGTAGCCGCGGGCGTCGACCGCGGCCGATTAGTCGTAGCTGCGGCCGTTGATCGCGGGCCGGGGTCACCGCCCCCGGCTACAGAGGCTTTAGATTGTTCCTCGTTTTTTTTCTTTTGCTTTTTCGCAAGGTCCTCCGCGTTGGTGTCGCTTGCGAATGCAACACTTTTTCCGTCTGGCGCCCAGACCGGACTGCCAGCACCTCTCGGCAAATCGGTAAAAATAAAGGAATCGCCGCCGGCCATCGGCAGCATTGCGAGCTGCGGTGGTTCAGGCTTGCCCTCTTTTTCGGTCGAGCGCAGGAACAGGAGGAATTTTCCGTCCGGCGACCAGCGCGGCGTCGTGTCATGATCGCCTTTTGTCAGTTGACGTGGTGTTTCGCTGCCAGCCACCGGCACCGACCAAATGGAAGTGTTATAGCCTTCTTTCTTCTCGTTGACGGTGACGCGCACAAACGCAACGCGCGCGCCATCAGGCGACACCTGCGGATCACCGATCCAGACGAAGTCCCAGAGATCTTTTTCGGTGATGTTGCGCTTCTCGGCGAAGGCGGTGTCGATGCCGGCTGCGAACGCCAGCAGTAGACAAATGACGAAGCACGAATGACGAATGACGAATGAATGACCCGCCTTCGCCAGGCTACGGCGTGGCGAGCGAATGATCGAATGACGAAACAACTTCGACACTGTCATTCTGATCCCGTAGTCGCGGGAGAAGAATCTCTGATCCTTCTCGTTGCGACGGGCACCAGGAGAAAAAAGTCTGAGATGTTTCGCTTCGCTCAATTCGCCACAGGACGAATCCGCCGTGGCGGACATGACAGGATTATGGCTATTGGGAATTGCGAATGAGCAACTCTTGTTTATAACGCGCTCAGGCTTTGTCATTAATTCGTCATTCGACATTCGGATTTCGTCATTTCGCGGCCACGTAGCAGCCGCGCGTTTACATGTGCTCGATCACGTTGTCCCCGAATTGCGAGCACTTGATCTCTGTCGCACCATCCATCAAACGCGCGAAATCATACGTGACGCGTTTGCTTTCGATCGCGCCGCTCAATCCTTTAAGAATCAGGTCGGCGGCTTCCGTCCAGCCCATGTACCGAAACATCATTTCACCTGAAAGAATCACCGAACCGGGATTCACCTTGTCCTGGTTCGCGTATTTCGGCGCGGTGCCATGTGTAGCTTCGAAAACGGCGTGGCCGGTGATGTAATTGATATTTCCTCCGGGCGCGATGCCGATTCCGCCCACTTGGGCGGCGAGCGCGTCACTAAGGTAATCGCCATTCAAATTTAGCGTGGCGATAACGTCGAAATCTTCCGGCCGCGTCAACACCTGTTGGAGCGTGATGTCGGCAATCGCGTCCTTGATCACGATTCCCGCACCCGGTTTCCCCATCGGAATTCTGCACCACGGCCCGCCGTCGAATTCTTCCGCGCCAAAATATTTTTTTGCGATTTCAAAACCCCAATCGCGGAATGCGCCCTCGGTAAATTTCATGATGTTGCCCTTGTGAACTAGCGTCACGCTCTTGCGCCGGTTCTGAATCGCGTACGTAATCGCGCTGTGAATCAGACGCACGCTTCCTGAATAACTGACCGGTTTGATGCCGATTCCCACACACACGTCATCACTCTCTTGTGCGCCGACCATCTTCCAGAAAGTCTTCGCTTTTTCTTTCGTGCCGAAACGAACCTTCTCGAACTGCTTGGGAAATTCCTTTTGCAGAAAATCGAGGACTTTTTGCGCCTCAGGCGTGCCGGCCGCGTATTCTATTCCCGCATAAATGTCTTCCGTATTTTCGCGGAAAATCACCATGTTCACTTTTTCCGGATGTTTGACGGGCGAGGGGACACCTTTGAAGTACTGAATTGGCCGGAGGCAAACGAAAAGATCCAGCAACTGCCGCAGCGCAACGTTAAGCGAGCGAATGCCGCCACCAACGGGCGTGGTCAGCGGTCCTTTGATGCCGACCAAATACTCACGGAACGCTTCCACGGTGTCGTCCGGCAGCCATTCATCGAATTTGTCCTTCGCTACTTGACCGGCGAAAACTTCGAACCACGAGATTTTCTTTCTCCCGCCGTATGCCTTTTCGACCGCCGCATCGAACACGCGCACACTCGCCGCCCAGATATCCGGCCCTGTCCCATCTCCGCGAATGAAAGGAATGATCGGTTGATCCGGCACATTCAACCTGTCGGTTCTGGTAATTTTTTCGCCCGCGGGCGGAGCAATATCTTTGTACGGCATAAGCGCAAAGTGTAGAGGCGGGCGTCTCAAGCCGCAACCAATCCTGCCGATGGGTAGTGTCCTAATTTGAAATCAAATGTATCTGTCTAGCGCCAAAGGCGCGCCGTTCATACATAGCAGCCTGGGGCAACCCCGAAAGCTTTCGGGGCTGAAAGCGCGATTCATTCTGGCACAAATCTTTACGGGACCAACGGCCAACCGGTTCGTTGAATCGCGCTTTCAGCGCTGGCTTATTATCTGATTTAGAATCCTGGGGCGATGCCCCAGGCTGGCTATGACATCGCGCCGTTGGCGCTAAACACCTGAAATCAAATTAGGACACTACCCGCCGATGATTGGCAGTGGGCGCTGTGGATGGAAGGCGCGCAGAGGACTGCCCGCCCTACCTGGAAACCCAACTCGGAGCTCAGTCGCGCACGAATTTGTCCAATGAAATGGCGACCTCTGGAAATTCACGCAGAATCTGGCGATCGACGGTTAATA
The DNA here is from genome assembly GCA_049802315.1 of Candidatus Udaeobacter sp. GTDB lineage: Bacteria > Verrucomicrobiota > Verrucomicrobiia > Chthoniobacterales > UBA10450 > Udaeobacter. The sequence goes on along the minus strand of JBARMF010000211.1, from coordinate 4,205 downwards.
AGCGAACTCCGTTCGCGTGCGCCAGCGCGACGAACTCACAATCATAAGCCGAGCAATTAGATCTCGAAACGAGCTGAAGAACCGCCGAGGTCGAAACCGCGAATTGCTTTCGATCCAGCATGGCCTCGGCGAGGTTCGCGATGGCGATTGCCTCTTCAACGGTTAACGACCGTCGTCGTATTGACCCAGCCAGCGCGTTCCGTAACTCCGAACGCCACAGAATCGGCATGATCCAATCTGCGTCTTTCGCCCAAGCCGCGTCGGCGGCCGCCGAAAACGGCGAAGCCATGTAACGGTAACAGATGATATTGGTGTCGACGCAAATCACATGTGCGCCTGGATCTTACAACCGCCCTTCGCGTTTCCATCGATCAATCTCTCGCGCAGTGATCGGACGGCGAAACAGAGCCCTTGCCTGACGAACGGCTTCTTCCAGCTTTGTCGGGTCAAGCTGGATAGTTCCGCTGGCTGCGCCTTTTAACGTCGCGATTATTTCCTTGTTAAGGCTGCGATGGTGTTCCTCGGCGCGTTTCTTTAATTCCCGGTGCAATTCTGCCGGAATGTTCTTCAACGTAATGGTCGCCATTACGGAACCGTAACGGTTCCATTTTGGTTGTCAACGCAGCGACAACGCTCAGCTTCAATGATTGAGTGTTCCCGCTGGTCCGCCGATTCTAGTCTTTCGCCGGTTTTTCAGGCGAATTAACTTGTGGCGTGAGCGGACTGACTGCGTACGGCGGCGGGAAGTAATTTTCCGGGCACGGCTGTGCAATTTCCTTGCCCTTATATTCTTTATAATCTTTGTAATCTTTTGCGTCTTTCCCGTAGTAGCGCCGCGATGGCAGCACGCCCCTCGACGCAGCTGTGATCCGGTCTGCAAGATCAGGACGAGCATTCACAGCTCCGGCTACTAGCATATGCCGTTGGCTCGGAGGGTAACGAACAAGGAGCGAACTAAATCCTGCCATAAACTGGTCCGGCGTGGCGCTCTGGATGTTGGCCGCTCCCGCTGCTCTGACCGCCTGGTCCAAATCGCCATTCGGGGCCGCGACCTGATGCTGACTTTGAATTTGTTCCTGAATCAGCCCCGCACTTGGCAATGTGCGAAAGTCTCGAACAAGAGGAGAAGTGAGTTGCTGTTGAAGATCAACGTAAACCGGGTCTTCCAATCTTCCGTAGACTGGATCATAAGTTAACATTTGACCTCCCATGACCTGCACAGCCTGGCCCACGCTGTCGAGGTGGATGCACGCCGTTCCTTCGAGCACCGTAAATTGCACAAGACCAGTCGGAAGGACGTTGCCCAATACCGTTGTGCCTGTAATTGCCGCCGTGACAGGACCCATCTTGATCTGTGCGCCGCCCTTATTCTTTGGCACATAAAGCAAAAATTGTCCGCTGCCCAGCTCGATCGTTCGCCCACCTCCAATGTTGTAAATAGTTTTCTCACCCAAACGCGTGATCGTTTGATCCTTAAACGTCAGCTCGCTCCTGGACTGGGTCCCGGTTTGAACCGCGTTGCCCTGACGAACAGTCTCGTTGACTACCGCCGGGCGCGCCGCTGCGCCGGCTGGTACCACTTTAACGTCCTGCACTGCTTGAGTAACCTTTGCTTCCACGAGATCCTCGGCAGACAGATCATTTGGCAGCCAATTTGCCAGGGCACATACGACTGGGGCGACGAGTAAAATATAGCGGCGATCCATATTCATAAACGGATTTATAGTGTGTCGTCGGGCGCTTGTGAAGTCTTTTCTTCAGGCTTTTTGCCCTCGCCTGAGGGCTTTCTTGACCGGAAATAATGACGTGCGATGACATCCTGGTGCGAACGATCGTCGATCTACCGGAAGAGCAAATAAGGAAACTGACGCTACTTTGCCGGCGCGAAAGGATTTCCCGTGCGGAAGCTATTCGCCGCGCGGTTGCCCGGTATCTCCGTGTGTTACCCGCCAGCGATCTTGGCTCATTTTTTGGGGCGTCCAGATCTGGCGGCAATATTTCCCGCCAGGTTGCCGTGCTGCGTGGCGAATGGAATCGGCGTAGTTGAACGCGCTGTTCGGGAAAGCTGCCCTGACTTCAGACTTCCGATATCTGATACCTTTCCGGCGTCTGCGCCTCGTGCCGACGATGTCTTGCATTCTGTCTTACGCAGATCAGGTTCCGTTGATGGAGACCACTCTTACCGTTCGTCTTTCAGGAAGACAGCGGGAGATGTTAAAGCGCCGCGCCGCGGCTGAGAAACGCAGCGAGTCGGCGCTTGTGCGCGACATGATTGATCGAGAAATAAACCGCGGATTCGACTTTGACCGTGTCCGTCATTTGGTTGGAAGCATTGCCGGCTCGCCGAAGCACTGGACGAAAGACCCCTGGCGCAAACATATTCGCCAGCGGAATTGGCCTTGATGGGGGTTTCTCGATTCCCTTCGGAACAGAACCGCCGGTTCAAATTGCTTCTGGAGCTGTGAAGCGGCAGCGACAAGACTGAGAAACCACGACTGAATGCGAATGAACATACCAAACGCAGGCAAGAGGTGCTCAAGAAGCACGGGGAGGACGTGAAGAGTTAATTTCCGCGCGAGCCGAGCACGAGATTTCACACATGGGATGGCGCGGATTCTTACAGAAGGCAACGAAGGAAACGAAGCGAAGATTTGCCCACGAATCACCCACGCTCGCGCGAGGCTGCGGCGTGGCAGGCGCGAATTCACACGAATCAAAGAGGAGAGCCTTGTCCAAACGATCCTGATCTCGGCGGTTGTGAAACCGCCGCTCCTTGACTCTCTACATTAGCGGTCATTCGCGGGCTAAACATTTTCGGGTACGGCGGGGAACGAGACCGCGTGGCTGTAGCCGGAGGCGGTGACTCCGGCATTTCCGCTGGGGAGGGGAGGAGCGGATCACTGAATCATTCATCCCCGAAGTCTCTCCCAGATCAGAACTTGTCACCGCCTTTGCCAGGCAGCCGGACAAGAAAAACCAACAGAAGGCAGCGAAGAGAACGAAGAAGGATTTCTTTGGCGGTCAGAACCCTTTGTTTCCTTCGTTTCCTTCTGTAAAAGATTTCTTCGGGGATTCGCTTCACCGGCCAACATCGCAGGTCGCGCAGTTCAAGAGCGGAAAAGTGGGTCTCCGCCGAACTCGCGTGGTTCTAGTCTCTCCAGCTTAGCTACTTCGAGTGCGCTCGCGTTTGCCAGGCAGCCGGACAAGGAAACCAACAGAAGGAAACTCCGAAGGCTTTCGCGAGCAGGCGAAGAGGATGATTTTCCGAGCCCAATCACAATCTTTGTTTCAAATTCGCGTCTATTCGCGCCTGCCCGCCGTAGCATGCGAAGGCTGGGTGTTTAGTGGGCCGGCTCCTGACGCGTGACCTCCGACTTCTGACATCTTGCCCTCTGTCCGCTTGCCCGTAACGCGCTCGAACTCGTCAGTTGCGACGCGTCGGTTTTGTGGATACAATTCGTCCCGCAAAGATGGTTGCCCCCAGCACCCCTCGCCGGGTTTTTGAGAGCGCCCGGTCTCCAGTCAGCCGTTCCAAAGCAGGCGGATTGGAAATCTCCCCTATTTGAAAAACAATTTCGCGAACTTTGTTCGAATTTCCCCGGAGTACTATGTGATAGAAATTTTCGTTTTAAGGAACCACGGTCGCACCCGCCTCCTCGCCGCTACGGGGGGTGCCAGGCGGATCACACGAATGAGGGTTGGAATGCCGAATGCCGAAGCGCATAAACAGGGAAGCTACGTAAACATGAATGCGCGTTCTCTTTATACGCGGCGAAGGACTGACAAAATGACGAAACTCCGATATCGTTTCCGCGGGCAGCGTTCGAATGCATCGCCATTTCGCTCCCGCGACTGCGGAACCTCTTCGCCCTTTCAAATCCATTCCGGGTGCGGTTCAACCGGTTACCGACTCGTCCGCCGTAGCTTTGGCGGAGGCAGATCACGGATCACCGATCACTCGGTTCGGACAAAACAACGTGAGCGCGTCAGCGCTCCTCGTCCTGCCATAGCCTTGCGCGAAGGAGGATTTACGTTGATCGAACTGCTTGTCGTCGTCGGCATCATTGCTCTCTTGCTGGTGCTGATGGCTCCAGCATTCACGTACATCAAAGGTGGAACCGACGTGACGAGCGCCGCGTACACCATCAAAGGCGTGCTCGACACCGCCCGCACCTACGCGAAGGCAAACAACACTTACACCTGGG
>JBARMF010000210.1:0-4086 GCA_049802315.1 Candidatus Udaeobacter sp. | reverse complement strand
TGATCGCCGTGTGGGCGATTCCGTTCGCGCAGGCGAAATGGAACACGACTAAGCCTGGGAAACGATCGCTCAGGCCGGTTATTGTGGACATTTCTGCCGCGGCCGATTCCATCCAAAAGTACAACCTCAGTATGCCCGCCGGCTCGCCAACGCCGACGCCTACCTGCGGCGGCCCGGTCGCATGGCAACCCGGTCCCGATCAGCCTCCGGCCCGTTATGCCTTCCAGGCAGCTCTCGGCACCGATAACATGCTTTACGTCGCCGGCGGCCAGACCGCCGACATGGTGCCGACCCTGTACGACCAGGTCTCGCGGTATGACTACACGACCAATACCTGGAGCAACGTCGCCCACCTACCCGTCCCCTTGAGCCAGGCGGCTATGGGCGCATGGAACGGCAAGATCTATGTCGCCGGCGGCTTCACTGGTGGTAGCAGCGTTACCAATGCCCTGCGCATCTATGACATCGCCACCAACACCTGGAGCAGCGGCGCGAACATGCCCATCAGTCCCGGCGTCGAAGCGGCGGCCGGGGCGGTATGGCAGGGCAAGTTCTACGTCATGGGCGGCGACGACTTCAACAACGCGCTGAACACCAATTTCATCTACGACATCGCCACTAACACCTGGACTACGGGGGCGCCGCTGCCGGATAGCCGCACCAACACCTCCGGTACGGCCTACGGCGCGGCCGTCATCTACGTCTATGGCGGCGTGATGCTACCGGGGTTCACGACGACGGATACGCTGCTGCTCTACGATGTGCCGAGCAACACTTGGAGCAACCTTGGCTCGGCAGGCACGGCCGGGCGAGGTAACTACGGCGGCGTCTCGGGCTTCGGCTCTGGCGACGGCCCTATCGAACTGCTGATCACCGATGGCGCGGATTCCATGGGTAATTCCACGACCGCAACCCACCTCTTTATCACCTTCAGCCGTCAGTTCCGCGCTGGCCCGCCGATGATTGGCAACCGCGCCGGGCACGCGCAGGGCAGGCTGCCCGATGGCCGGGTGCTGGTCGCCGACGGCTTTAACACGGCGAGCACCACGGTGAGTACGGTCGAAGTGCTCAATGGTCCGCCATGTCCAACTCCGACGCCTAGCTGCGAAATGCTCAATGGTCTGCCATGCCTCACTCCGACGGCCACGGCTACAGCTACACCTACACTTACGGGTTCACCAACGGCGACACATACGCCCCCAACGCCAACGGTAACCGCGACAGCGACTCACACACCGACTGCAACGCCGACAGTAACTATAACAGTCTCTCCAAGTCCGACACCAACGCCAAGCGAGACGATTCCACCGGTGCGAACGACGCCAACTCCTCGGATTCGGCCTACTCCAGCACCGCGCCCATAACTTTATTTATGAAAAAGAAACACACTGCTCAATCCGCTTTGAGTCTCTGCATTTCGATTGGAATGCTCGTCTTCCTCGCCGGAATCCTTATCGCGCTGTTCGCCGCGACCGCTTCGCAACCATTCACCTATGGACGCACACGGTACGCTCCCGCCGGCGGCATGTATGAAGCGTGGGTTGCTCGCTATAACGGAACCGGTAATGGAAACGATGAAGCCGAGGCGGTTGCTGTTGATAGTTCAGGAAACGTCTATGTGGCAGGAACAATGTTCGGTTCGGGAACACTCAACGATTTAGCCACGATCAAATACGATTCGGCCGGGAACCAACTATGGGTGGCCATTTATAACGATTTCGACAATCCCGATGCACAACTCAACACCATGACCATCGACAAATCAGGCAACGTTTATGTGACCGGATGGAGCGGTATACTTTACAGTTACCACGATTGCACCACCATCAAGTATAACTCAGCAGGGCAGCAACAATGGGTTGCCCGTTATAACGTGCAGCCGCGCGGTTATGCCGAAGGCGTAGGCATCGGGGTAGACGATTCAGGGAATATCTATGTCGCGTCGCGTGTGGATGAATCCAACACGACGTTCTGCGCCACGATCAAATACAACCCGGCTGGCCAACAAGAGTGGGTGACGGAGTACCACGGCGGAGCAACTCATGACGCGCCTTCGGCTATCGCTGTTGACCACGCGGGGAACGCCTATGTGACTGGCACGACAGAGATCTGCCCGGAGTATGATTATCTGACGCTCAAATACAACCCGGCCGGAGAGGAACAATGGGTGGCTCGATACAACGGCCCCGGAAATGGTTTCGACGAAGCATATGCCATTGCCATCAATGACTCAGGGAATGTCTTTGTAACTGGCCAAAGCGATGGAGCAAACGGTATCGGTTACGCAACAGTCAAATACAATTCAGCCGGACAGCAACAATGGGCGGCCCGTTATGACGAGGGTGGATCCAACTACGCCTACGCTATTGCCGTTGACGGATCGGATAACGTGTACGTAACGGGGCAGGCCGGCCCTGGCTATCCCGATTACGGCACAATCAAGTACAACTCGGCCGGTCAACAGCAGTGGGTAGCACGGTATAACGGGCCACCGGGAAATGCACCAGACATTGCCACTGCTATCGCCCTTGATGGCTCAGGCAATGTTTATGTCACCGGAAGCAGTTCGCGAACCAATTTCGTTTTTGGTGATTTCGGCTATGCAACAATCAAATACAATTCGGCCGGGCGGGAACAATGGGTTGCCCGCTATGACGAGCCGCAGAATGCGAGTAACGAAGCCGCAGCCATCGCCGTGGACAACCTGGCTAATGTTTACGTGACGGGTAAGGGAAGATCCGGCAGCGATTCTGATTATTTAACGATCAAATATGGACAGGGACCCATGCCTACCCCTACGCCGACGGCGACGGAAAGCCCCACGCCGAGTGCGACAGGGACAGCGACGCCATCGACAACCCCAACTGCAACGGCGACCGCTTCTCCCACCCCAACCGCCACAGCTTCACCCACACCCTCCACCGGTCCTGATGTCCCGAACCCAACCGCCACCGCTACCGCAACGCCGACTCCCACGCCTATGCAGACTTGCTGCCAATACGTAACAAGCAGCGGCACTGGCACGATCGTGCCCGGAACAGTCGACACAGGCAACCACTGCGATAATTGCCTTACCCAAATTGCATTTCCATTCCCAGTGCAGTTTTACAATTCGACGTTTACCCAGGCATACGTCAGCTCCAATGGCAATTTACAGTTTACCGGCAATGAGCCTTATCTTGGCACGTCGTGTCCTTTGCCGATTTCTTGTCTAAACGCGGCTATCCTGGCTTATCAAGACGATCTCCGCACCGATGGACCGGGCGGCGGCATATTCACTCTCGTTACAGGCACCGCGCCCAACAGGATCTTTAACATCGAGTGGCGCACGGCTTATACTGGCAGAACGGGCACAGCTAATTTTGAAATGCGGTTATATGAGAATCAAACCTCCTTTGATATCGTTTACGGGGCTAGTACCGATAGCGGCGCCGCAGAAGCCAGCGGCGTGCAGTTAAGTGGCATGGGCGGTCTCTGTGACGCCACAACTTTCTCGTGTCAAACGCCGGTGCTCACGAATGGTTTAAAGGTCACCTACGTGGTGGTGCCTTGCGGAGCGGCGAGTCCAACACCAACGGCAACGCCTCCAGCAACCGCGACGCCCACCGCTACCGCCACGCCGACAGCTTCACCGACAGGGCGATCTACACCGATTCCCCGGCATCGCCCTAGCCCAGCACCACGTCCCTAGCTTTGTTATGAAAAAGAAAAACACTGCTCAATTAGGCTTGTTTAGCCTGCAGCTCGTCCTTTGCTCAGCGGCAGTCTGCTCGATGATCACGGGAACACTGTTGGCTTTCTGGCGCTACGATGCATCAGAGAAGGTTCCCCACCCCGCACGCGCGGGGCTGACCTTCGCAGAGCGCGTAAATTACCAGCGAGCAATTGAAGACGTTTACTGGCGTTATCGCATCTGGCCTAAACAGCGACCCGATCCTAAGCCAACGTTCGACGCAGCGATGTCTCAGGCGCAGCTCGAAAGGAAAGTCCATGACTATCTACGCAAATCACAAGCGCTACAGGACTACTGGCAAAAGCCGATTACTTCCGAGCAGTTACAGTCAGAAATGAATCGCATGGCAATGC
>JBARMF010000209.1:0-15253 GCA_049802315.1 Candidatus Udaeobacter sp. | reverse complement strand
GAGGGCCGGAAAAAGTCGGCTTGGTGGGCATGAGAGATTCCGATTGGCAATTTCGTTAAGGCACGCATAATCTTCGCGATGATTCGTTTGCTTGCACCGTCCATGCTTGCCTTGGTTGCTGTTATTTCCGCAGCGGCAGCCGAAGAGGGGCAACATCTGTCGTCGGATCAAATGGCAAAAGCTGCCAAGAGCGATGCGATTACTGTGCCGACACCTGGTGAGCTGTTCGCTGCCCTCGGGAAAGCAGGGAAAATAAACTGGTCAGCTCAATACCGCGCGCCAATTCCTACGACCTACGGCAATCGCGCGCAGATCGCCCTTAACCTCGGCGGTCTGATAGCTGATGGATTCATCGCCGTGGAAGCGAAGGACGGTCAGCAGGTGAAGAATATCGGCTCGGACATCATGAAGCTCGGAAAGGCGCTGGGAGTAAGCGAGCAACTGCTCAGCCGCGGCAACAGCATCAATGAATTCGCCGAGCACAATGAATGGGACACGCTCCAGGAAGAATTAGAAGCGACGCAAAACGAAGTGAAATCCTCAATGCAATCGCACGCCGACCAGGACCTTGTTATCCTGGTTACTCTTGGCGGATGGATCCGCGGAACGCAGGTGGTCACCGCTGCGATCATGAAGAATTATAACGAGTCCGCTGCAAAGGTCCTGCGCGAACCGGTACTGGTTCGCTTCATGCAGTCAAAGCTGAATGCAATTTCGCCTGAATTACGTCAGGAACCACTGGTCAAAGACGTAAGCGAACAACTGACGGCCATTGAAAAGCTCGTTTCGTTTCCGGAAGGGAAAGCGCCGACCGCCGAAGACGTGAAAAAACTCAATGAGGCAGTCAACAAACTGATGACAAAAATAGAGAGCAAGGAGTCGCCTAAATGAAATATTGCCTGCCGTCGCTGATTTTGATTTTAGCGCTAAGCGCGAGCGTGGATCTCCGCGCAGACACAGACGCTGAAGTGAGTGCGCGCAAAGACGCACTCGAGCTTGCGGGCGCATTTGGAAATGATGGGTTCAAGATTCGCGATGGACATTCCTGCGGCGTGCTTAAGGCACACGATCATGCCCTGATCGCGGTGAACCTTTATGCCGGAAATCAATATTGGTTTTCTGTCGGCGCGGCGGAGCCGCTAAAAAAAGTTGCCGTCAGCCTTTATGACGAAACGGGAAACCAAATGACCACGGAAAATTTCAGCGAAGGGGACAAAGCCGCGGCCGGCTTCGCGCCGGAGACCAGCGGTCAGTACTTTGTATCGGTCGATTCGGTTGAGGATCAGGAAGGCAGTTTCTGTCTCGTCTATTCGTATAAATAGGCGATGGCCCGGGTCTATCTTGAAGCAGATGATGATCTCGCTTCAGGTGTTTTATGAAGGTCGTGTCCAAGGCGTCGGGTTTCGCTTTACTGTGCGCCACATCGCCAAAGGCTTTGACGTGACCGGTTGGGTGCGCAACCTGCCGGACGGTCGCGTAGAACTTCAGATTACAGGTGACGAGGAGGAGGTACGCGCGTTTCTCGATCACGTCGGTCAAAGCGAACTTCACTCGCTCATTCACCAACAAACCGAGAACAGGTTGAACGAACCGGTCGCTGCGCGCGGCTTTGAGATTCGCCATGACTGATCCGGCCGTCGCTGTTCACGGACTGACGAAAATCTTTCCTGTTCCCTTTCATCCCACTCGCAGGGTTGTCGCGGTAAGAGACCTAAACCTTCGCATCGAACCTGGTGAAGTGTACGGATTGCTCGGACCGAATGGTTCCGGCAAGAGCACCACACTGAAGATTATTCTCGGCCTGGTATCGCCAACAAGCGGGCGTACCGAAATTTTCGGACGAGACAGTCGCCTCGTCGAGAGCCGCGAAGCAGTTGGTTTCCTTCCTGAGAATCCGTATTTCTACAAATATCTTAGCGGCGCGGAAACGCTGCGTTTTTTTGGACGCCTTTGCGGGATGAAAGGCGCAACATTGAAGAACCGTGTAAACGAACTGCTCGATCTTGTGGGGCTAAACAACGCGCGCGACCGCCGGTTGGGCACGTATTCCAAGGGAATGCTCCAACGCATCGGGCTGGCGCAAGCATTGATTCATGATCCACGGTTGGTGGTCCTGGATGAACCGACGGCTGGGGTTGATCCGGCGGGCTCGCGCGAAATTCGGGATTTGATCATGGACCTGAAACGCCGCGGAATCACGGTACTGCTTTCGTCGCATTTGCTGGCGCAAGCGCAGGAAATTTGCGACCGCATCGGGATTCTTGCCGATGGCGTGATGGTACGCGAAGGACGGTTGCAGGAATTAATCGCAATCGAAAATCAGACCGAACTTGTGGTCGCCGATGCCTCAGAGGATCTGATGCAAGAGATTGAATCGCTCATCAGCCGGTCGAACGCCAAATTGCTCGAACGGCGAAAATCGACCACCACGCTGGAAAGATTGTTCCTGGAATCGACCGGAGGTAACGACAAAAGCTCAACGCGCGAGTGATCAACTAACAACATGGAAATGACAGACGGCGAAACTTCAACGCTTCAACCATTTAACGCTCCAGCAATTCCGGAACGTCACCGCGCCTTCTCTCTGGCGCGCATTCTCGCCATCACCGGCAACACGCTGACTGAGTTGACGCGCCTGAAGGTTTTTTATGTGCTGCTGGTGTTCGGGCTTCTGTTGATCGGCAGCTCGATTTTCATGGCGCAATTCTCTTTCCAACAGGAATTCCAAATCCTGAAGGACGTCTCGTTAGGCGCAATCTCAATGTTCACTTCGCTCCTGGCAATCGTAGCCACGTCGCGAATGCTGCCGCGGGACATCGAAGACCGCACGGTTTACACCATTCTCGCCAAGCCGGTGCCGCGTTTCGAATACGTTGTCGGTAAGATTGCCGGCGTTCTTTTGTTGCTGGCGATTAGCACTCTGGTAATGGTCGCGGCTTTCCTGGCCGTGCTATACATGCGCGAACAGGCAGTGCTGCAGGCTACCGCGAAACAAATGGCTGGCGCGCCGCCGGGTCAGCTCGCCGATGCTCTGCGCGCCGTTCACGCTTCCGCTTTCAACGTCAATCTTGTTCCCGGCATCATCATCATTTTCCTCAAAGCATGTCTGCTCACGGCCCTAACACTGTTTGTTTCGACTTTCGCCACCTCAACGATCTTCACCATCGTTGTAATGGTTTTTATTTATTTTATCGGACACTTGGAAGCTACCGCGCGCGAGTATTGGCTCACCATGCACGGCGGCGGTTTAATCACACGCGTTTGTCTTGCGATCGTGGCGCTGCTCTTTCCCGATCTACAGGCTTTTAATCTGGTGGATGATATAATCGCTGGCACTGCCATTTCTATGGCGGTATTCACCAAGACTGCGCTGCTCGGCATTTTCTACACCGTGATCTACACGTTGCTCGCAGTTTTTGTGTTTTACGGAAAAGAATTATGACGCGAGGCCTGATCGCGCTGGCGCTGTTGATCGTAATGGGGCTACTTAAACTGCCAATCGAACGCGATCTCGCGGCTCTGCACCGGCAGGAACATTTCCGCGGCGTCGAATTTAATCTCGATCTTCGCGAAAAACTCGGGCAACTCGGATTCATCGCCGCATTGAGCGGGTTTCGAGCCATTGTCGCTGATGCTCTTTTCATCCAAGCGCACGCGGCTTGGGAAGACACTCAATGGGGCCGAATGCTTTTGCTATTTCGACAAATCACAGCGCTCCAACCACGGGTGCTCCTGTTTTGGGATACAGCCGCGTGGCACATGGCATGGAACGCGAGCCTGGCAGCGCTGAACGATAGCAAACAGCCGCGTCAGGCGCTGCGAGTCAAAGCGCAGCGTGAATATTTTGCGGTCGGCAAAGATTTCCTCGAGCGCGGAATAAAAAATAATCCCGATCGCCCGGAGCTCTACGAAGCGCTCGCCCGACTGTATAAGGAAAAATACAAAGACCACGAACGCGCGGCCGAATATTACGCCAAGGCAGCACCGTTGCCGGGAGCGGCGCCGTGGGACCGGCGTTTCTCTGCGTACGAGCTTTCGTATTCCGAAGGGCATGAGCGCGAAGCATATGAGCGCCTGCGGAGCCTCTATGATGAGGGCGAGAAGGAACGCCTGCCTACATTAATTAAGCGGTTAAAGTTACTTGAAGACAAACTCGCGATTCCGGAGGACCAACGAATTCCTGATGGGCTGATCAAACGTTAAGCGTTTCAATTACTGAATTCTTAGGTCAGTAACGGCCGCAAAATTCGTTTCATGCACCAAAACGTTGGTGCGTCCGCGTCCTTCCGTTGTAACATTCTGATTTTCGGTGCTCTAACGGGGTCCCAATGCGGTTCGCCATTTTCAGTGACATTCATTCTAATCTCGAAGCGCTTGAAGCCGTAATGGCGGACGCGCGTCAACGCAGATGTACGCACTTCGTCTGTCTGGGCGACGTCGTCGGTTACAACGCAAATCCGGGTGAATGTATCCAGCTTGTCCGCGAGCTCGATTGCCCGGCAGTGAAAGGGAACCACGACGAGCAGGCAACGTTCCCCGCGTCATCGGAACGTTTCAACGAGCTCGCCGAACGCGCGATCGAGTGGACACGCGAACGTTTAAATGAGCAGGATAGAGAATGGCTGCGCGGTCTGCCGTTGGAGCAACGAGTTCACGATTTTACCATCGTGCACGCCACCCTCGATACGCCCGGACAATGGGGGTACGTGTTCAATAATCTCGACGCCGTTGCGAGTTTTACCTATCAGCGGACAACTGTTTGTTTTTTTGGCCACACGCATGTGCCGGTGGTATTTGTGCGAGATGACGGAGTCCGGCGTCAGAACTCCGAACACATTCGTATTGAGCAAGGCAAAAAATATTTCATCAACGCCGGCAGCGTGGGCCAACCCCGCGACGGAAACTGGCGAGCTGGATATTGTATTTACGACGTCGAGAACAACCTCGTCGAACTGTTGCGAGTAAAATACGATCTTTCCACCGCGCAGAAGAAAATCACGAAGGCTGGCCTGCCGCGGCTCCTTGCCGAGCGGCTTGCAATGGGACGCTGAAAATTAAACCCGCGGCGCGCACGGAGTGACGCGCCCTACCATTGGGCGCACGCACGCTGGGTAGGGCGGGCAGTCCTCTGCACGCCGTTCCACTTGGGTCCTACAGGCGATCTCTCGCTCTCTCTCGGAGAATAAAATCTGCAACCGGCAAATCGCGCGGGTAAGTGATTTGAAATTAAATTCGTCGTTGAGGACCAAAGCGATTTTGTGGCCGAGTCGCTCGACTGCTGAGACTTCGTCGGTTACGGAAGCGTTTTCCGCATAAACATTATGGTACGCATCCTCAATCAATTCCCGCCTGAAAATCTGTGGGGTTTGCATTGCGTACAGCTGATGCCGATCGACCGAACTAACGACCAAAAGATCGGCATCCGCGCGTTTTAACGTGTCGTTGACTGGTTGGGCCAAAGCGGCTGCGCCATGGACGCGGCACTGCTCGAACGCGCGTTCGATTTGTTTCGGAGTAATCAAGGGACGCGCTGCGTCGTGCACTGCGACATATTTCGCGTCGCGATCGATGCGGCCCAAGCCAGCCCGAACAGAATCCTGTCGGCGTTCGCCGCCGGGGACAATGGCGCGGATTTTTTTGAATCCTGCACCTGAAACGATTTTTTTGATTTCATCATGCCATTGTTCCCGCGCCACGACTACGATTTCGCTAATGGAAGTCGCGTGCTCAAACGCGCGGATTGCGTGGGCGATTACCGCTTCGCCCGCGATTGCAGCAAACAATTTATCGAAGCCCATACGCTGGCTGCTGCCGCCCGCTACGATGATGGCGCTAAGCATGCTGATACGTTACACCCGAAGCATTAAAGCAAAGTCATCCTGAGCGAAGCGCAGTGAAATCGAAGGATCCCGTTGCGCTGCCGTGCAGTAATGCAACGGGATTCCTCGACTTCGCTCGGAATGACGTGCGTCTGCAAGCGCTTTAAAGAATTACGAAAGCTGTTTTTGCACTTCCGAGCTAAGCGTTTTGCCATCGGCGCGACCGCCTAGCTTTGACTGCAACGCTTTCATCACCGCGCCCATTTGCGCTTTGGACGTGGCGCCTAGTTCAGCAATGGTTTCGCGCACGACTTTCGCCAGTTCGTCCGCGCCCATCCCTTGTGGCAAGTAAGTGTTCAAAATGGCCAACTCTTCTTTTTCCTTATCAGCCAATTCCGCGCGGCCGCCTTTTTCAAAACTTTCGATCGAATCCTGGCGCTGCTTCGCTTGCTTGCGAATGACTTGAACGGCTTCAGCGTCACTGAGTTCGGCCTCCGCATCGGATTTTGCGATGGCCGCGTATTTCAATGCCGATTTAATCATACGCAGCACGCCCAGTTTCGTTGCGTCTTTGGCGCGCATCGCCTCCTTCAGATCCGAGTCCACACGCTGTTGCAGTGTCATATTGGGAAATTACCTAACTAGCAGTCCTTTGTCGATGCAGAGCCGCTTCGTCAAAAAGCGACGCGGAGCCGCGTGCACTGCGAAATCTTCGCCAAACACATCAAGCTGCATAGATGTTTTGCACGAAGTGCTTTTGGAGTGCGATGCGTCTTCGCATCGCTTTTGTCAGAACGAAACATTACGAGGTTAGTGCGCTGCACTTGCGAACCGATTCGGCATCACCAACGGACATAACGCTGATGTCACGGTTCGTGCGTTTCAATAAACCTGCGAGCACGTTGCCAGGGCCGAGCTCAATAAAAAAATCACAGCCAAGGTGGATAAGGCGCTGCATGCAATCTGTCCACCGCACGGTTCCGGTTACTTGATCGCGGAGAGTCTCCCGGATTTCCTCAGGCGCTTTTACTTCTTCGCCCGTCACGTTGCTGATCACGGGGAAACGGGGCGCCTGCATCGGCACATCGGTAAGCACTTTCTCCAATTTCACATAAGCACTTTCCATGAGACGCGAATGATATGCGCCGGCAACATTGAGCATCATTGCGCGGCCTATGCCATGTTCCTTCGCAACACCGACAGCGGTTTCAACATTCGCCAACTCGCCTGAAATGACGATCTGATTAGGCGCATTGATGTTGGCGATATCGACATCTTCATCCGCGGCGAGCCGCCGCACATCGTTTTCCAAGCCACCAATCATGGCGGCCATCCCGCCTTGCGTTGTTGCGCAGGCTTCGTCCATGAATTCGCCGCGCTTTTGCACAAGCTTGAGGCCGGTCGCAAAATCGAAGGTGCCGGCCGCTGCGTGTGCAGTGATTTCCCCTAACGACAGGCCGGCAGCGCCGCCGACTTCAAATTCGCCGAAGACCTCGCGCAACGCCGCCAGCGCCGCCAGCGCGTGAACGTAAAGCGCCGGCTGACAATTTGAAGTCTTGGTCAATTCCTCCATCGGCCCGTTCCATGCAATGTCGCACAAGTTTCGACCGAGAATTTCGTCGCTCTGACGAAACAAATCCGCTGCAACAGAAAAGTGCTCGGCGAGATCGTGCCCCATTCCGACGCATTGCGCGCCCTGACCGGCGAAAAGTAATGCGATTTTCTTTGGCATCGCAGTTAGTTAATCGTGTTCCACTCCCGAGCGCGAGCGGAACTTCTGGGGAGCGCACGCTTGCAGCGTGCGGGTTGCGGCATTCTGCCGGAACGAACTTTCCCTTGTTACCAGCTGAATTCGCTTTGGGTGCAACATTACAAAAGTTCGCGATGGCAGAATGCCATCGCCAGGTCGCCGCGGCGACCGCTCCCCAGAAATCGCTTGCGGAACAAAGTTCCACTCGCCAGCGTAAATCTTACCCGGAACGTTATAACTTCTTCGTCCATGCCATTCACGACACGCGAGATCGAATCACCGGACCCAGTTACGCGGGTGGCCGCGGCTGACGCGGCACTACGCGAACCGGGGCAGGACGATATCGGTGAGAAGATGGTGCTTAACATGGGGCCCTCGCATCCGGCCACGCACGGCGTTTTGCGGCTCGTGTTGGAGCTCGACGGCGAGATCATCACCAAGGCCACGCCCGATATCGGTTTTCTCCATCGCGGCGACGAGAAGATCGCCGAGAACATGCAATACAACCAGTTCGTGCCGTATACCGACCGGCTAGATTACCTCGCGCCACTCTCGAATAATGTGGCCTACGCGCTCGCGGTCGAAAAATTGATGGACTGGGACATTCCACCGCGCGGAAAAGCGATCCGCACGATTTGCTGCGAAACGTCCCGCATTTCCTCGCATCTCCTCGGGCTCGGCGCGATGGCGCTCGATCTTGGCGCGATGACGGTCTTCCTTTACACGTTCACGGAGCGCGAAAAACTCTATAACCTTTTTGAGCTTTTGACGGGCGCCCGGTTCACCACATCCTACACCCGCGTAGGCGGACAAATCCGCGATCTTCCAGAGAGCTTTATCCCCCAGCTCATCAAATTCCTCGACGACTTTGGTCCGAGTCTCGACGAATGCGACAGGTTGCTGACCAGGAACAAAATCTTTGTCGATCGCACAAAAGACGTCGGCGTCATCACGAAAGAACGGGCGATCGCGTATGCGATTTCCGGGCCGAATCTGCGGGGAAGCGGAATCGAGCACGATTTGCGCCGCAAACATCCGTATCTCGATTACGACCAGTACGATTTCGACGTGGTCATCGGCAGCGCGGGCGATTGTTACGATCGTTATCTCGTGCGGCTAGAGGAAATGCGTCAGAGCGCGCGAATTTTGCGACAGGCCATCGATAAACTGCCCAGCGGTCCGATCAATGTTTCGAATTGGAAAAACATGACTCCACCGAAATCGCGAGTGATGACGAAGATGGAAGAATTAATTCATCATTTCATCGTGGTAACCGAAGGGCTCGATGCGCCGCCGGGCGAAGTCTATTTCGGAGCCGAAAATCCCAAAGGCGAGCTCGGCTTCTACATCAACAGCAGAGGCGGCGGCGTTCCCTATCGGTTGAAAATTCGCGCGCCGTCTTTCGTCAACCTCAGTATCTTGCCGGAACTTTTGCCCGGTTGCCTCGTCAGCGACGTGCCCGCCGTTCTCGGCAGTCTGGACTTCGTGATGGGCGAATGCGATAGATGAAAGACGAATGACGAAGGAAATCCAAATGACGAATGACGAACACGGAGTTCTGTCATTCCAAGCGAAGTCGAGGAATCCCGCGACCGCACTCTCGGTGATGCCACGGGATCCTTCGACTCCGCTGCCCTGCACTCAGGATGACGATTCGTCGTTCGAGGTTCGTCATTCATTCGTCATTCGTCATTTGTCATTCGTCATTCGTCTCGTGCTCGTGCTCATGCTCGTGCTCATGCTCGATAGCTGTATCGGCAAGCGAATCACAAAGGCGAACGTAGATCAGGTCACTGAAGGCATGTCGAAGAAGCAGGTGGAGTCAATCTTGGGTCAGCCTACTTCATCGAAAACTGAGGACCCGACGATTATGAAGCAAACGACGTACGTTTATCGTCAGGGCAAAGACACGGTCACGATCGTTTTCAAGGACGACAAAGTGCAGTCGAAGGACAGCACATTGTCCAATTGAAGCGCTGTGAGGCAGACAAATCCTGTCTGCCCCAAATTCGCATACAGGATTGTCTGCATCACGCATCATTCCGCTGAGGACAGCGGACTCTACAGCGCGAAACGCGATTTGCCGCGTATCACTGCGCTGGTTTAGGTTCAACGATGGCGGACGCGACGCGCATCCAAATTCCTGCTGAACTGGAGCGAAAAATGGAAGCGGCGATTGCGCGTTACCCTGGCGAGCACCGTCGAAGCGCGACGATGCCGCTCTTACATTTGTGGCAGGAACACTTCGGCTTCATTAGCGACGAAGCCATCTTCTGGATCGCCGAAAAACTCGGCCTCCAACCGATCAACATTCTCGAGGTGGTCACGTTTTATCCAATGTTCCGCCAGCATCCGGCGGGGAAGACTCACATCCGGGTTTGCCGCACGCTCAGTTGCGCCATGGCGGGTGGATTGGAAGTGATGGAAAACTTGTGCGCGCGTCTGGGAATTCAACGCTCGAGGAGTGGTGAAGAAATGCATAATCCGATCGCGGTGAGCGCCGACGGAACTTACAGCGTTGAATTTGTTGAGTGTCTGGCCAGCTGTCACACCGCGCCAGTGTGCATGGTTGGCGAAGAACTGCACGAGAAGGTAAATCCAGGGTCCGCAGCCAACCTGGTCAAGGAGGGGCGGTCGTGGCCGCCGCATCCTTTGGAACACCGTCTCGTTTACAAAAATATTGGCCGCCCCGGTTGGACGAGCGACATCGAGTGTTACCTGCGCGACGGCGGCTACGAACAACTAAAGCAAGCGTTGACTCTGTCGCGAGATGACATCGTCAACAAAGTCAAAAACTCGGGACTCCGCGGCCGCGGCGGAGCAGGATTCTCCTGCGGTTTGAAATGGAGCTTCATCAAGCCGGACGAAAAGCGGCCAGTTTATTTGATCTGCAACGCCGACGAATCCGAGCCGGGCACATTCAAAGACCGCTACATCATTCACGAAGATCCGCACCAGTTACTCGAAGGAATGTTGATCTCCTGTTATGCCCTTGGTGCACACACCGCGTACATTTACATCCGCGGTGAATTCCCGGAGGGCACCCACATCCTCGAGCGCGCGATCGAAGAAGCGCGGCAACACAATTTCCTTGGCAAAAACATTCTGGGGTCCGGATTTGACGTTGAGTTCTACATTCACCGCGGCGCGGGCGCCTACATTTGCGGCGAGGAAACGGGTTTAATCGAATCCCTCGAGGGGAAACGCGGTTATCCGCGGATCAAGCCGCCGTATTTCCCAGCGGTGCTTGGTCTCTACATGTGTCCGACCATCGTCAACAACGTGGAGACGCTATGTAACATTAAGCACATTATCGGCATGGGTGGCGCAGAGTACGCGCGCCTGGGCCGGCCTAACAACACCGGCACGCGAGTTCTATGCGTCAGCGGCGACGTCCAGCGCCCAGGCTATTTCGAAGTTGAAGTCGGCGCCGTTACGATGGGCCAGTTGATTTATGAGATGGCCGGCGGCTTGCGACCGGGGCGAAAACTAAAAGCCGTCATTCCAGGCGGCAGCTCGGCGAAAGTGTTGCGCGCCGATGAACGCCTGAAGCTGAAAGAGAGGCAGGCCGACGGCTCGACAACTGAACGCGAAATCTCAATCGACGATATCCCGATGGATTTCGATTCCCTCGCCGCCGCAGGTTCCATGGCTGGCTCTGGGGGCGTGATCGTGCTGGATGATTCGCGCGACATGGTTTGGGCGCTGAATAACATCAACACGTTTTATGCCCACGAGAGCTGCGGCCAATGCACACCCTGCCGGGAAGGCTCGCTTTGGATGCAAAAAATCACCGACCGCATGCTGCGCGGCGGCGGCGTGGTGGAAGATCCGAAAACTCTGAAAACCATTGGCGACAACATCGCAGGGCGCACCATTTGCGCATTTGGCGAAGCCTGCGCGTGGCCTACTCAAAGTTTTGTCCAAAAATTCCCGGAAGAATTTGCGTCGCGTGCCCAAAAACCCATTCCCCCACCCATGCCGCCTGAGTACACATCCCAGGAATTAATCGACGAAGAATCGATCCCCACCGTCCCCATGGCGCACGACCCCGGCTGGGAAAAAGCCGGCGCGAAAGGCACGATCTGAATTTCTTACTCCTGCTCATGCTCATGCTCATGCTCATGCTCTAATCCAGAAAATGCCAACCTATTTTGACCACGAGAAGCTGAACGTATATCAAGTTTCGCTGGCGTTTAACGAGTGGGTCGGTGAACTTCTCGCTTCAATCGAGGCAAAGGCCGCCGCCAAAGACCAACTCGATCGCGCTGCAACAAGCATTCCGCTAAACATAGCGGAAGGAAATGGAAAGTTTTCAAAGCGCGATCGCGCCAGATTCTTCGACATCGCCCGTGGGTCCGCTCTCGAAGCTGCCGCGAGTCTCGATGTTTTACTCTCGCGTAAGCTAACGACAAAGGCACAGATTATTCCGGCAAAGGAGCAGCTAATCCAAATTGTGAATATGCTCATGGGACTACTGAAGGGATTGGGCTATGACTTCGAGTCCGGAACCGTGATCGTGCGCGAAGAAGCCGATTCTGCGTTCGGTTTCGAGCAAGAGCAGGAGCAAGAGAAAGAGTAAGACATGGGCGACGCAATACACCCAGCCCTCCCGCTGTTCAACGTCCAGATCGATGGTGTGTGGCATCAGTTTCCGAAAGGCATGCGGGTGATCGAGGCGTGCGAGCGGGTTGGCGTTTTCGTGCCGCGGTATTGCTATCACAAGAAGCTTAGTTCGCCGGGCAATTGCCGGATGTGTTTGATCGAAATGGGATTTCCGAGGCTCGGGCCCGATCGCAAGCCGGAGCTTGGGCAGGACGGCAAACCGATCATCAACTGGATGCCGCGCCCGCAAATTTCCTGCGCACAGGATGTCGCCGAAGGCATGGCCGTTCGCACCGACTCACCGCTGGTGAAGGAATGTCAGCGCGGGGTCATGGAATTTCTGCTGATCAATCACCCGCTCGATTGTCCGATCTGCGATCAGGCCGGCGAATGCCGTTTGCAGGAGTTCAGTGTCGACTATGGCAGTTCACAATCGCGTTTCCTGGAGAACAAAGTGAAGAAGCCGAAAGCGGTGCAGCTCGGCCCGCGCGTGACGCTTGATGACGAGCGCTGCATTCTCTGCTCGCGCTGCATCCGCTTCTGCCAGGAGATCGCGCATGACGACGTGCTCGGGTTCGTTGATCGCGGCAGTCACACCATTCTCACGGCGCATCCCGGTAAATCGTTGGAAAACAATTATTCGCTTAACACGGTCGACATCTGCCCCGTAGGCGCGCTGACTTCGACCGACTTCCGTTTCAAAATGCGGGTGTGGTTCCTGAAAGAGACGAAGAGCATCTGCACAAGTTGCGCTACGGGGTGCAATACAATCATCGGAACGCGCGAAGACGTCGTCTATCGCCAAACGCCGCGCGAGAACGATTACGTTAACTCCTGTTGGATGTGCGATTATGGCCGCCTCAATTACAAATATCTCGAAGCCGACGGGCGCTTGCTGGAGCCGCAGATCCGGTCGCAGGGAAGACTGGTTCCAGCCGATTGGCCAACAGCCATTGGGCAGGCAGCGCTTCATTTAAAACAGTTTGCCGCATCGGAAATTGCAATTGTTGCTTCTGGTCGGATGACCAACGAAGAGCTTTGGCTCACGGCGCAGTTGGTTAGCTCGTTAGGTGTTAAGTGGGTCGATATCGTTCCGAGGCGCGGGCGCGCAGACAAGATTTTGTTAAGTAAAGATCGCAACCCGAACACAAACGGGGTCCGGCTTATCCTGGGTTCACGCTCCGCTCCCGGTGCAAAGCTCATGGCAATTGCCGACGCGGTAAGATCCGGAAGAATCAAAGCGCTGGTGATTTTAAAAGAGAACGCGATGCACCTGGGCCTGTCAGTCGGAGAACTCGCGCGACTGCCCGCGCTGATTGTGATGAATAATTTGCAGAACGCAGTGACCGAAAAGGCGAGCGTTGTACTGCCCGCGTGCGGCTTTGCCGAAAAACGTGGCTCGATGATCAACGGCAAAGGCCGCTTGCAACGCTTAAACCGAGCGACTCGCCCGCCGGGCAATGCGCGCGATGACTGGGAGATCTTACGCGATCTCCTCCAAGCAATCGGTGGCGGCAACTCGCTTCATTCGATTGAAGAGGTTTTCCGCCGGATGAGTGAAACAGTCCCACAGTTCGCCGGGTTGAGTCTCAGCAAGATCGGCGATCTCGGCGTGCACATCTTAGAGATTGCAGAGTTGCCGCCGACGCATCCCAGCGACGATGACGCAATCGAACAAGCCATCGCGGTCCAGGCTGCACGTCGCGGTGTCCGGCACGAGTTAGATCATGCGCAAGCTCATCTCACTGCATCGACGATCCAACAAGTCGAACCACAAGGGGCGCCCAGGCGGTAGAATTGACGACCGCAATGGACTTTTTTTTCATCATCACCTCGCTGCTGAAGATTGCAATTCTGCTGGGGGTGATCTTGTTCATGGTGTCTTACGCAGTGTACGCCGAGCGCCGGGTTAGCGCGTTTATTCAGGATCGCGTCGGGCCGAATCGCGTCGGGCCCGCCGGTCTTTTCCAGCCCATCGCCGACATGTTCAAGCTGCTGCTCAAAGAAGATTTCACGCCGCACGCTACGAATACTTTTTACTACTGGCTGGCGCCATGCCTCGCTGTGATGCCGGCCCTCATCACCATCGCCGTGGTTCCGTTCGGCAGCACGTTGTTCGGTGTGCCGATGGTGATTGCGGACGTCAATGTCGGAATTTTCTTTGTATTCGCAATCTCCTCGTTAGGCGTTTACGGAATCGTCATCGGCGGTTGGGCGTCCAACTCGAAATATCCTTTCCTCGGCGGCATTCGCTCCAGCGCGCAAATGCTTTCTTACGAGCTTTCGCTCGGGCTCGCTGTCATTCCGGTTTTCCTAATGGTTGGAAGTTTGAGACTGACGAGCGTTGTGCAGTACCAGATCGACCACGGCTGGTTTATTGCGCCTTTCATTGGCGATTGGATGAATCCATGGAAATGGCTACTCACGATTCCAATGATCATCTCGTTCCTCGTGTTTATGATCGCGCTTTTCGCTGAAACAAACCGGTTGCCATTCGATTTGCCCGAGGCCGAGCAGGAGCTCGCCGGCGGGTACAACACCGAATACAGCTCCATGAAGTTCGCGCTTTATTTTCTCGGCGAATACGCCGCGATGATCACCGGGTCCGCCGTGGTAGTGACGTTATTTTTTGGCGGCTGGCATTTCCCCGGCATACCGGATGGCTCCCACGGCTGGCTCTTCGGCCTGATCAACATCGCAGTCTTTTTCACAAAGGTCGCCGTGGTGATTTTCCTGTTTATGTGGGTGCGCTGGACGCTCCCCCGATTTCGATGGGATCAGCTGATGCGCCTGGGCTGGCTTTTCTTTTTCGAGATTGCGCTGGTGAATATCTTCATCGTTGCGGGGCTACTAACGTTTGCACCCAGGTAAATGACGAAATCCGAATGACGAAGCTCGAAACAAATCCGAATATCGAAGCCCGAAAAGCTGACCGTCCGAACAGTCCCGGTCATTCGTCTTTCGTCATTAATTCGTCATTCGTCATTCGTCATTCGTCATTCTGATCATGACCATCACTGTTCCACGACCGAGGTTGAACTGGCGCGAGCGATTGTATCTGCCAGCCATTGCCGCCGGT
>JBARMF010000208.1:0-4775 GCA_049802315.1 Candidatus Udaeobacter sp. | reverse complement strand
CTTCCTTCCAAAATGTGGGCAACGCCAAGTTGCTTTGCGATCTCGCGCAAGTTTTTCGGTGAGCTTTGAAAATACTGTGTGGAAGTGCGCGAGATCACCTTCAGATTGCTGATCTTCGATAAGCGCGTCAGGATTTCATCCTGTATTCCCTCGGCAAAATAAGCGTTCTCTTTGTCGCTACTGAGATTTTCGAAAGGCAGCACAGCGATTGATCGTTCCTCGGGAGTGAATGGCCGCAAGCGTTGATACAGCCACATACCACATGCAATAGCTACGATGGCCAACATCAAAACCACGTTTAGCAATATGGCTTTCCTGCGTCGCCGGCGCGCCTCAGGATTGAACCGGTCATAGCAGGTGTGGACAGCAAGAAGTAACTCACGCGCCGCTTGCGGCCTGTCGTTCGGGTCCGCGGCCAGCATCGATTTCAGCAGCGCGATGACCTTTCCTGGGACGTGCAGGCCTTTAAGTTGTTCCAATGGCAGGTTGCTCGTTTGCCGTGCACGAATTTCCTCCATCGTCCGACCGACAAATGGCGTCCGCCCGGTGAGCAGATACCAAAGCGTAACGCCTAACGAGTAAATGTCGGAGCGAGTATCAACCGGCAATTGGCCGGCGCCGGCGAACTGCTCTGGACTGGCAAACGCCGGTGTGCCGATGAAACCCGCATGCGTTTGCTCTGCGCTGGATTGGGTCTGCGGGCCCATGACTTTCGCCACGCCATAATCAATCAGCTTCACCCGAAGCGTGCCGCTTGAATCGGATTCCAGCATGACGTTCGATGGCTTGATGTCGCGATGCACGACACCGCAGGCTTCTGCAGCCGCGAGAGCACGTGAAGCTTGCTCGATTACATCCAAGGCGACGGCGAGCGGCATCGGACCATCGCGGCGCACACGTGCTTCGAGCGTTTCGCCTTCGACTAATTCCATCGCGTAAAAACACTCGCCATCTTGTTCGCCGTAATATGTCACCCGAGCCACGTTGGGGTGACGAATGTTCGCCGCGGCACGTGCCTCGCGCAGAAAACGGGTCCGCGCGCCAGGATTCTGCGCGACCTTGCGATCGATTGCCTTGAGGGCAACGAGCGAGTTCAAAACTGTATCGCGCGCTCGATAAGTTATGGCCATCGCTCCGGCACCGAGCTCAACCGGAAAACCGTCTGCTCCCGTCTCTACCTCGAAGTGGGCGTATCGCAGTAGTCCGGGTGTTAGTCGGCTGCGCGCTGTTGCTGCTTCCGGCGTCTCTCCGTCCCCAAGGAAGGTAAGACTAACGAGACAGCGCAGGCATTCGCCGTTCGGACCACGTTGAGTCAACGGTCGTCCGCAAGTCGCGCAGGTCTCCGCAGTTTCACTCTGCGCTTTGGCGGTTCCGAGCCGCCCGCTAATATCGTCCATATCGGAATGGCCACCTCAGGCGATCAGTATTCGGTACAGATGGCGCAGTTCTCCATCGATATCTGCCGGATCGGAAACCGTAGTGGCCACTTCTGCTCTCAACGATTCACGGAATCGCTGGCGGAGACGCGATAGCCAGGTACGCAGAGTTGCGATTGGCACTCCGAGTCGGGTTGCCGCTTCCTCCTGGCTGGGCGGCCTGGCACTTCCGCCGGCCACGAACGGCCTTAATTCCTCGAGCCACTCAGCTTTGCCTTCCGCTTCAAATTCGTTTTGTAAATTCTTCCATGCCCGTGAAACGATCGTCGACGCCCACACGAGATCGTAGCAACCGGCATCGCTGAGATGAACGGTTGCGAGCATCGCCGCCTCGGCTTCGGGTAGATGCTCCTCGATCGATAGAACCTGCTGACCCCCGCCCCGCTTCAGTGCTCGGGCCCGATCATACTCGTTGTACAAAAAATTCTCCAGAGATCCGAGGAGAAATGTGCGGAGCCGGCCCTTCTGGCGATCCGCGTAGCTCAATGTGTTTTGCTCCAGCAGACGGGCAAAAAAACCCTGCACCAAATCCTGCGCATCAGCGGAGGAATGACCGCGGTGCCGAAGAAAACTGTAAAGCGGCGGCCAATACGCTTCGCAAAATCCAGAGAGCGCCTGTTGAGCTAAGACGTCAGAGTCGTGTTCCCCGGCACGAAACACGACGGTCCAATGCGTCGTTTGAAACGAAGCACCGCCCTCCTGCAGAGTTCCCGGAATTGCCTTCGTGGGAACAGACGCTGACCTACGAGACCTGCTTTTGCGAGAATAAAATTAGCGGCAGTTCTATCGTACCAGATGGCTGGCCGGGTTCGGAAGGAACGCAGGTTGCCACCGACTCCGGCTACAGTGCTAATTCCGCGGTGATACGCTTCTGCTTAGTAGAAGGCGAGAACGTCCGTCCCGCTTGCAGCGACCCGGCTTAGACTAATGTTGTTTGTCGCGATATACGCGTTATGGCCAGCGCGCGCCGGCTGCTGCCCCTGCTCTCGTGCGATGGCGCCCAAGCTTAGTAGCGCGAATACTACAGCTACAGCCAATGCCACGATTGCTTCGGTAGAGAACTTCATCGCGACTATATGTTTTGTAGCGACGCCTTCAGAAGGAATTCGTTCCATCCACCGCCGGAGTTGAACGAAGTGATGCTATAAACCAGGAACGGATCGTGTTTCCGATAGGCCACGCGCATCAGCGACCGCCATACATAACGCAATACGTTTTTCATATCAGACAGATGCAGCAAATTGGTTACTCTCGACGGCTTCGGAACTTCGGCGGCTGTCCAAAACGCGAGCGACTGAGGCGCTGAGTTTCCGGGAAAGACGCCCTGCACGCCGAATCCAGTAATGAAAGGATCCTAGTGACGCATCAGCCAAAAGATCCGTGCGCACCATTTCGGGGCAAAGATCGAGCAGTTTACAAACATTCATGAAGGAATACGGCCAGGAGGAATCATACGCCGTCACCCAGCTGTGAGCGTCGAGATAGAGCTCTTGATCGGCGGCTTTCGTAGCGGTCCGGTAACGGCGCAAATCGTAGGCTGCCTGTTTCAAGACGCCGATAGCCAGACCTTTCTCGGCCGTCGGAGGTGTTGATTCGGCTGGAGGAGCAGAGAAATGGGCGCTGCGAGCATTGCCTGATTCCGCATTCAAGAATGCTGCGAGCTGCTCACGCGACATTCGCGACAGGGGCTTTTGCGCCGCGTCTTCGCTCCCAAAACTCTTCGGAAACACCATAAACTGGCCAGTGAGCTCGGGTGTTTCAGTAATACGGTTGTCTACTACCATGTTCATCATATCGATTGTTAATTTGATTCGCTTCATTCCTTTCTAAAGATTTTGAAGCCGAACATTTCAAAAAAAGTGAAACTTTTTTATTTTTCCGTGCGACACCAAGGGGCCCGAAGGCCTGCAAACATGCTTTTCTAAGCCATTCTGCAGGGGAAGCTGGTAGCTTCCCGCCAACCGAGAATGCCGCCCCTACGCCTCCTCCTCGATCTTGTAAACGATCATCCCGCGCGCCTGATAGTTCGCGAGCGCCTCCGGGTGATCGCGGTTGCACGTGTGCACCCAAACGCGCGATGGGTTCGGCTCCATGCGCCACGCTTGTTCGATCGCGCTGGTTAGCAAGGCGCCGCCTAAGCCGCGACCGATAAATTCCAGCAACAAACCGAAGTAGGCGATCTCAACTCCGCCGTCCGTGTCCAGACGCAGTTCATAATAACCGGCGAGCAGGTCACCGTAATATCCGGCGAAGGTGCGCAGCTCGGGAGCCGTTGCGTATTCCTTCCATTGCTCGTCCGTCCATGGTCGTTTGTCGATCCATTCCCACTGCTCGCCAACACGAAAGTAGAGTTCGCGATTAAACCGCCAATCGCGATTCTTCTTTTCACGAACTTGAAATCGCGCATCCGCGTGTTTCTGACGCAATTGATCCTGCGACCGCATTTCGAGGTACGTGGTGATTAGCGGTGCCATTCGTTTCGTTAACTTTGGTCCTTTCTGATGAGGAGTATAATTAGGGGAAAATTCGCGCAATTCGTATGCCTAAGAAAAAATCGCGTCCGCAGAAGCGCCGCCGCCGGTCGATCATAGCGTTCGACATGATCCGGCTTGACCGGACGGCAACGGAGCCGCTCCACGAGCAGCTTTACCGCCAAATTCGCGACGAGCTGAAATCGGGCAGATTCAGCGATGGTTCATCTCGACTTCCTTCCTCGCGGACTCTCGCTACAGACCGGGGAGTCTCAAGATCGACGGTTAGACTCGCGCTTTCAAAACTTCACGCCGAAGGTTACCTCCGCTCAGAGCCCGGGTCCGGAACATTCGTCGCGAATCTTCTTCCGGAAACGTTTTTGACCGCGGACCAACCGAAAACCTATCAACCAATTCAGCGCGCAGTTCGTATCTCTGACCGCGCAAAAGCAATTCCTGATAGACGCGTTGGAAATCAGTTTGACCTCGGGGCGACGGGCGCAGGACCAGGCGTTTCGCTGGTCGCGAGCATTCCAGCAGTCGACGAATTTCCAATAACCGTCTGGGAACGTCTCCGAACTCAGGTTCTGGCAAAAAAAGGCGTTAACTTGCTGCGTTATTCGTCGAATCGCGGCGATGTCGATCTGCGCAAGGCAATAGCGGCGTACTTGTGCGATTTCAGAGCAGCGCGCTGTCATCCGGATCAGATCGTAATCGTGGCAGGAATGCAGCAGGCGATGTTGCTCAGCGCGATGGCGGTCCTAAATCCGGGGGAAGTCGCGTGGATCGAAGACCCTTGTTATCAGCAAGCCCGAAGGGTCCTTACGCTAGCAGGCGTTAAAATCGCGCCCAAGCCGATCGATAACCA
>JBARMF010000207.1:0-3006 GCA_049802315.1 Candidatus Udaeobacter sp. | reverse complement strand
CAATTCGAGCTGCAACGGTCGGAGGTCGGAAAAGGCGGAATTGTGCGCGATCCTCGCTTCCACCAGAAGGCACAAGACAAGATCGTCGCATTTGTGAACGATCTGGGGCACGTTATCGCCGGGATCGCGCCGGCGGCCATCAAAGGTGCGGACGGCAATCAGGAATTCTTTGCATGCATACGAAAACGATCGGTTTAATAGCGCACACCGGAAAGCGCGGTGTTGCGGAGTTGATCAATTCTATTGCCGAAGAATTCGAAAGGTTCTCGATTTCGATCGTGTTCGAAAAGGAAACGGCGCGTGTTGCTGGAAAACAACCGGGCTATCCAATATCGGAACTGGGAGCTATGACGGATTTGTTGGTCGTCGCTGGCGGCGACGGCTCGATTCTGCGCGTTATTGGTCAACTCGGCGAGACGATCAAACCGATCTTCGGCATCAATGTCGGTTCGCTTGGTTTCCTGACTTGCGTGAATTCTTCGAATTACCGTCAAGCTGTCGAATGCATCGCAAAAGATCGAATTAATTTCAGTCACCGCGCGCTGCTCGAAGTCAGGGTTCTCCTCGGCGACAAGAGAACGAACAAAATGCTCGCGCTAAATGACGCCGTCCTGAGCCGCGGCGAACTGTCGCGCCTGGTCATGTTGCGCACCCGAGTCAACGGCGAGCCGCTCACGGAGTTCAACGCCGATGGATTAGTTGTTGCCACTCCAACAGGATCCACAGCGTATTCGTTGTCCGCCGGAGGACCGATTCTCGATCCTGAGTCCGGCGTATTCGTAATCACGCCGATTTGTCCGCATGTTCTCACGAACCGCTCGATCATTGTCGCGGATAAATCGATCATCGAAATCG
This sequence comes from Candidatus Udaeobacter sp., assembly GCA_049802315.1. Lineage (GTDB taxonomy): Bacteria > Verrucomicrobiota > Verrucomicrobiia > Chthoniobacterales > UBA10450 > Udaeobacter. The sequence continues at coordinate 2,151 of JBARMF010000207.1, read as the reverse complement.
AAGCGAGTCATCCCGATTATCCAGTGTACCTGACGCTGGATGGCCGCAGACCGATTCTCGTGGAACGCGAATCGATTGTCACCGTCCGCAAAGCAAAGAAAACACTTCCACTGGCGTCGCTGCCCGACGCATCGTTCTTCAGCGTGGTTCGACAAAAGCTTAAGTGGAGCGGAAGCAACGTGTAAGTCGGCGTTAATGGGAGTTTTTCTCAACGTTTGGAGTCTCGCGTTTACGCGGCTTTTGAGGACAAGCGCATGCGAGAAGCCGCCTAAAAGCGGAACTCCAGGCAAAGTGCTAAAAGTGCGAGGACTTCTTGTCTATTCATCGTCGACCTGATAATCAGCATTGCTCATGAACCTTTTGAGCTTGCCGGATGGCCGCATCATAAACCTCGAACATCTCACTTACGCAGAACGCGCAGGCGAGTACCTGTCTTTGCATTTCGATAGCGGCGCTGAAGGAGGGATGGGCTCTGTCGTTAGGCTAAAGCAAGGCGAGGGGGCAAGGCGGGTATGGGCATACCTCGCCGGCAAATGCACCGTCAAAATCGAGGCGCCTTAGTTCTGAGCGATCATTGCCTAACGATCGTCGCGGCTCGATTTTTGAATCGACACCCATGGTCTACGATTTTCTATGACATATAGTTTTTTACAGAGTTTTTTGGGCAACGGTTGCACCAGGAGTTGAACTTTCGTCTAATTCTCGTTAGGTCCATGCGCCTGTCCCGCGTTTCTCCGATGATCGCGCTGAGCATTTCGATCCTACACGCAGTTCGTGCCGGCGAAGCGTGGGAGATATGCGAGCAGTACACGCCCGTTCCAGGCCGCCACCACGCAGCGTTTGAACTCGGCTGCTGGGGCAACGACGGTTCACATCTCCACGCTCTATTCATGTATGCGTGGCGTAGATATCCCGACGACCCGCCGCCAGCTATGCTGCATGGCGCACGAGACGGAAACTTCTTTCGGCCGAACGTTACATTCCAGATTGGCCGCTGTTGGAAGGGCCCGTGGAAGACAATCCGTCGTTTGCATGTCGGTGACGAGCCGCTAAGCATCGACAAATCAAAAGGAGGATCAGGCCTTGAGGTACAGCTTGACGCCTTTCGTCCGTACCTTCGTAGCGGCAAGTGCGGCAGGGTGATTCTCGAGAGCGGCGAAGGCGACGCCTTTAGTCTCGACAGTCTTCTTCCAGAAAAAGAAAGGACAAAGCACCACGAACAGACCTAACGAAACGACGATGGAGCCGACCGCGAGCCGCCGTAATATCCAGCTTTACATGAGTTCAACCCGTAAAGCCACAGCCACTCGCGCCTTCGCTCGCGGCGGCTCATCTCTGTCTAGTTAGACCTCTCGCAGGGCCACACACTTCAGGAGAGCTTATGTTTGACCACGTCAAATTCGGAGTGAGCGACTATGCAGCGAGCAAAGCGTTCTTCCTTAAGGCACTCGAACCGCTCGGCGTAGCTGTTGTCTCGGAGGGGCTGCCAACGTACGGGGTCGAGCTTAGCCCACCAGAGGGTAAAGCTTCATTGTGCCTTTACCAAACCGAGGAGAAGCCGGCACCTCTTCACCTGGCGCTCAGGGCCGAGAATCGCCAGCAAGTCGAAGCTTTCTATCGCGCGGCTATCGAAGCGGGTGGCAAAGACAATGGTGCGCCTGGTCTGTGCCCGGACTACCACGCGAACTACTATGCAGCATTCGTCATTGGTCCAGACGGGCACAACGTCGAAGTGGTTTGCCATGAACCCGAGGCCTAACCCTTCGTTGAGCTCAAACGTTAGATGATTCGCACGCGTCGATTGAAGATGGTTGCTTTAGCTGGCACGGGCATCCTTGCGATCGCAGTCGCTGCCGTGTGGACCTATGGCTCCGGTGAGCGCACATATTATGGCCCACACACTGGCATTCTGCATACCGGCGACACCGTTGTCGTAGGTGAGGATTTCTCCGTGCCAGGCAGTACGGCGGTTCGCACCAGCACACGCGGCATCGTTCAGTCGGATCCAGCGTGGGACGAAGATTCGTGCGATCCAGACAGGCCGATCAGTCTTAAACTCGCTTCTGGGGAACTTGTCTCAGTGCCACGTCACATTTTGCATCGATGATCAGTCATCTAACCAGTCGAGAGGCTGTGTGAAAAGTCTTAAGG
>JBARMF010000206.1:0-2619 GCA_049802315.1 Candidatus Udaeobacter sp. | reverse complement strand
ACTCAACATCGGCCACGCAATCGTATCGCGTGCGATGTGGGTGGGTTTGGAAAATGCCGTTAAAGAAATGCTCGCCGCTATGGCAAATTATCCCGAATGAGAGCCACCCGGTTTGTAGGGCGTCTGTGTCAGCCCCGAATCTTTCGGGGTTCACAGAACGGAGTCGCGGGGACGCGCGCGACGTCGATGGGTAGCTCGTTAGAGCGAGTGAGCGGGCGCGAACGAGTCAAACGCCCTACAGTGCTTATCAAATGAGCGTGATCGGTATCGGTGTCGATGTGATCGAATGCTCGCGCATCCAGCATTCCATCGAGCGATTCGGGGACCGGTTTCTGCATCGCGTTTTCACAGATGGTGAAATTGAATATTCGATGTCGATGAAATTCCCGGAACGCCATCTGGCTGCGCGTTTCGCGGGCAAAGAAGCGGTGGCAAAAGCGTTCGGCACCGGGATCGGCAAAGCGATGGGCTGGCGCAACATTGATATCCGCAAAAAAGAGAGCGGCGAACCTTTTTTGGTTTTTTCCGGACCAGCGGAAGCTCTTGCCGCAGAACGGGGCGTCGCTTCGGCTCTCATCACTCTCAGTCACACCGAAAATTACGCTGTCGCGTGCGTTGTGCTCGAAGGCGCAGTCTCTCAGTTGGGATAATCCGGCAATTCAAATTGGTCTGTTACAAAGCGGCGCATCAGCCAATTGTTCACAAAAGAGATCGACGTTGCGCGCAAGACCAAATCGCGCACGAATAATCCTAAACAAGTCTTGGGCGTGAAACTGCTGGCGAACTTCCGAGCTGACTGTTGCTTTCGCTCGATAAAAGGCCGGAAACGCTCTTCATATGCACGGAATGCTGTCAGGTGGTCTCCGCTTGCGCGTTGCAATTCTCCTCCAAGGAGATATGCGCCTGCCAATGCGAACCCGGCACCTTCGCCGGCTAAAAGAGAAGGACAATACGCAGCATCGCCCACCAGAGCGATTCGCCCTCTTGACCACGCAGGCAGGCGAATCTGACTGACGGAATCGAAATAAAGATCGTCACAAGTTTCCAGCTGTTTCAGTATTTCGGGAACTTCTATCCAGCAATCACCCCGGAACGCCTTTCGTAATATTACTTTCGCGGTTTCCAAGTCCGGGTGCTGCTCAAATATTTGTTCACGCGCAAAGATGAAAAAAAAAGCCGTGCGCCCGCCACGCAAAGCGTACCGGCTGATCTGTCGCCCCGGTTCGGCATAACCTATATAAGTTCCCTCTTCGCGATGTGTGTAGTTTGTCGTGATGAAAGAAGCGCAATAATAACCAAGGTACTTCGCGAAATTTTCCTCCGGCCCCCATACGAGCTTGCGCACAGCGGAGTGGAGACCGTCGCAGCCGACTACAAGATCGAATCGTCGTGCATGGCCGTTTTCGAATTGGATGTCGACACCGGTTGGATCTTCGCGAATGGCGATGATACCGTCACCGAAGATGGTCTCGATCTTATCCGCAACCGTTTGGAAGATGGCTTCTGCGAGATCGCCCCGCGGCAGGCTAAAAAAACGATTTCCAAGCGTGTGTCGAAGAATTTCGGCGTCGAATCCGCTCCTCTTACGTCCACGGGCATTCACAAATTCCACGCGGTCTATCAGATAACCCCTATCGCGCAGCTGCGGAATGAGCTTCATCCGGTCTGCAACATCAAATCCAACCCCCCAGAAATCGACCAAGTAGCCGCCTTTCCGGAACCGCGCTGCCCGCTCGACTAGCACCGGTTCAAACCCTCGCTGCCGCAGCCAGTAGGCCAGCGCCGGACCAGCAATACCGGCTCCGGAGATGAGAACCGATTTTTGTCCCATGAAGGAGCCTACAAGACAGCAGCCCCTTAGTCGAAATACGAGTACGCACTCGTGGCTTTGTGCTTGACGGCTAACCCGAGTGACCTTTAGGCCACTGAACATGACCATGGAAAATTTTCGACAACTCATGGAAATTATCGGCACGGCTGTCGATGGCGTCGGTGTCTTCATCGTCGCCGCCGGTGCACTGGTTGCGACAGCGCGTCTCCTGGTTCATCGCGCACACAACGCAGGAAATTATTATTCGTCTTATCGGCAGGACATCGGCCGCGCAATTTTGTTAGGCTTGGAGTTCTTGATTGCCGGCGACATTATCCGAACAGTTGTCGTCGCACCTACGATTCAAAACGTGCTCGTTCTTGGATTGATCGTGCTCATCCGCACGTTCCTGAGTTTATCGCTCCAACTGGAAATCGAAGGCAGACTGCCGTGGCGCCGCGACGTGCCACCCGAGGCAGTGGATCAATAAACGATTGGCGTTGTTACATGCGATGGCGCGGCGGCGGAGTGGCTCCCAGTGCGCCGACAATGAGCACGATGATCGTGCCAAGGCAAAGTTCGGCAATCACGTTGCGCATTAATTTGCGAAGAGCGTTGCGTTGCTTCGCATTCTGGTCATCCACGACAGCAAGCTGTGGCTTATAGCGCAGAAGATTGCACGCGCCAAGGGCGATCATGATGAAAAACAGAAGCACTTTCACCATTAGCAGGCGTCCATATTCACTCGTGACAAAGGCTGGCAAGCTGCCAACGAGAAAATAACTGTTCGTCAGGCCGGTTGCCGCGAG
>JBARMF010000205.1:0-1718 GCA_049802315.1 Candidatus Udaeobacter sp. | reverse complement strand
GTCGCGGCCTTGCATCTCGAAAATGAAAGTCAGTTCGCGAGCATCGACAGCACAGCACCTGCGACTTCATCGGTGCTGACCGCTTTCATGCAGCGGAAATCGATTGGACATTCGCGGAGAAAACAGGGGCTGCATTCGACATGATGTCGCAAAATGATATGCCCGTTGCCGAGCGGTCTGGTCAGGAGCGGTTCGGTCGAGCCGAAAACGGCGACTACAGGCACGTCGAGTAACGCGGCAAGATGCATCGTGCCCGTGTCGTTGGTGAGTAGCAAACGGCACTGCCGCAATTCATCGATAAGTTGATCGAGCGTGGTCTGCCCGATCCGGTTCACACAATGATCGCCGATCGCAGCGGCGATCTGTTCGCCTATTGTGGCGTCGTTCTTCGTCCCCAACAGAATCCATTGAGCCGATGATTGCTCAGTGATCTTTGCCGCCGCCTCAGCGAATCGCTCCGGCAGCCATCGCTTGGCCGGTCCGTATTCTGCGCCCGGACAAAGACCGATCTTCAAAGGTTGATGGTTGATAGGTGATAATTGATCGGAATCGGAAAGTTGAACGTTGAGCGTTGGACAGCCCGCTCGCGAAAGCTTTCGGAGTTGGACGTTGGACGTTCTTTCTATTTCTGCTCCGCACTCGCGAGCGATGCGAAGAAAACGAAGCGAATGATGTTCGGGCGGCCCGGGCTTTCGTGGCTCGCGAACGATTTGGTTGACGAGCCAATTCCGACAATGGCCGCGACAGCCGACTCTTCGCGGGATTCCGCTCAGCCAGGATTCAAGCGCAACACGCAACGAATTCGGGAAGAGAATCGCCACGTCAAAAGGCATTTGTTGCTTCAAGAGCCTAACAACTGAAAGAAGCGAACCCTCCGGCAAAGGAATAATCGTGTCGACTTCCGGAATGAGCTTCCACATCGGTGCGATTTTGTCGGGTGCAGCGATTGTTACGTGAACGTCGGGACGCCCGTTCTTGATCGCGCGGACTGCGGGCACGCTCATCACGGCGTCTCCCAGCCAGTTGCTTGAGCGAATGAGAATTCGAAACGGCTTTAGATCACTAGCCGAAATGCCGGGCGGCAAATAAATGCCGCGTTTGTATTGCGCGAGGAGAAAATTGGGCTCAGGGGTTTTCCAGCGATTGTGCACCCAGAACCAGTCTTCCGGCGCGCGGCGAATCTGTTCCTCGATCACTTGATTTATTTTCGACGTCAGCACCGCAACAGACGCGCCGGCCTGATCGAACCGCTCAGTGAACACCATGCGCCAACGCGCGGGTCCGGTGTTGTAAACGCCAGCGGCAATTAGCGCCGCCCTTGTACGCTTGGCGAGTAAAGCTGGCAAAGGCGAAGTGGCCGCCAGCCGCCCGAAAAAAGGCGTCCACACGCCGTGATCGCCGGCGTGTTGATCCGATAAAACGCCGACGCCCCCACCGGAGCGCAGCAACTCGATCACCGGCTCGAAACCATCGCGGCGATCGAACAATTCCAACCCGGTCTGACTGCGAGTCCGCCGTACATGTTTATCAATGAAACGGTTGCCCAGCCCTTGGTACACACTCGAGCCTCTAACAAACCCAAAGAACTTCGGCATCAATTGCGCGAACACTTCCCACGTTCCGAGGTGACTCAGAACTAGCACCACCGGAACGCCTGCGCGAAATTCCCGCGCCATCGACTCGGTATTTTCGACCTCGACGCGCTCGAGGACTTTCTC
>JBARMF010000204.1:0-3498 GCA_049802315.1 Candidatus Udaeobacter sp. | reverse complement strand
TCCTGCAAGAGTGATTGCCACCAAAAGCAGTCCACAAACAATCACGGGGAACATGACGCGAATTTTCATAATCGCCCGATCATCTCCGGAGCCGCGTAAGACAGTCAAGAACGATCGCGGTGGCATGTAAGCCCTTGAATGGTTGAAATGTTAAACCATAACATTGTGTCCTGTCATGTTAAGCGAAGCGCTGCAACGAAATGCGAAATCATGAGGCCAGGCTTTCAAACATCCAGCTACTTCAATTTATTACGGGTTGATGGTTTGGCTGCGAGAAGACTATAGATTTGTCCCGATAAATTAAGTTCGAAGTTGATCGAAGTAGCTGGATTCTTCGCTTCGCTCAGAATGACAATCGTGCTTTGATTTGACCGTGCCATTCAACGCTTCAACGTTTTATCTGTTTCACGAATGCGACCGACAGCGGATTTCTTCCAGCAGACGGCCAAACTTTTTACTGTCTCCGAGCTGACGCAAAGCATCCGCGGCACGCTGCACTTGTCATTCCGAGCGAAGTCGAGGAATCTCTAAATGTTTCTGAAATAGTAAGAGATGTCTCCAACCTTCGCATAAAGCTACGGCTTGGCAGGCGACTCAGCTCGACATGACAGTAACCGGCGACCTCTTTCAACAGACATCCAAAGTCCTAACGGTTTCCGAGCTGACGCGGAGCATCCGCGGCACACTTGAGACAAAGTTCGCCGCGGTCTGGGTACAAGGAGAAATATCAAACTACAAATTGCACCCGAGCGGTCACCAGTATCTCACGCTCAAAGATCAACGGGCACAGATCTCATGCGTAATCTGGCGAGATACGATGCTGCCGCCGCGACAACCGCTAGCCGATGGCGCACAGGTGCAAGTCTTCGGCACGGTCACGGTTTTCGAGGCGCGCGGACAATACCAGCTAAACGTTCAAATCATTCAGCCGCGCGGAGTCGGCGTACTCCAGGCAAAGTTTGAAGCGCTGAAGCGCAAACTTGAGGCAGAAGGATTATTTGCTGCGGAACGGAAACGGCCGTTGCCGAAGTTTCCGCGTCGGATCGGGATTGTGACTTCACCAAGCGGCGCAGCTGTGCGCGACATGCTTAACGTGCTCCGTCGTCGCGCACCGTGGTTGCAGATTCTGATCAACCCGGTGCGGGTGCAAGGAACCGGCGCAGCACAGGAAATTGCAGTGGCGATTCACGAGTTCGCCACGCCTAACGAGGTATTTGCGCCTGTCGATCTCATCGTGGTCACGCGCGGTGGCGGGAGTATTGAAGATTTGTGGGAGTTCAATGAAGAGATCGTCGGTCGCGCAATATTCCATTCCGCCGTGCCAATCGTCTCGGCTGTCGGCCACGAAATCGATTTTACCATTTGCGATTTTGTCGCGGATCTGCGCGCGCCGACCCCGAGCGCCGCGGCCGAACTGATTGTCCCTGATGTCATCGATCTCGAGCGGCAGATCGATCGCTGCACGCGCACGCTGGGCCGCCAGTTGCTGAACCGCGTACGCGACGCGCAACAACGACTCGACCACGCACGGGATACCTTGCAACGTTGTTTCGCGCATAAGATCGAGGGCTACAAGCGCGGCCTGGACCATGCCCTTCGTGTAATGCAAGCGCGCAGTCCCGTGCGCGAACTGATGATGCGCCGGAATCATTTTGCCGAACTCCATCGGCGACTGGTAGGCTGCCCCGGGCGCTTGATCGAAAACGCGAGACATCGTTTCGGTAGCATCGAAGGAATCCTGCGCGTGCTAGGACCCGACGCAACCCTGCGCCGCGGTTACAGCATCACCATCAATGATCGCGGCCAAATCATTCGCACAACGGCAGAAGTCCGCCCGAAAATGGCAATCCGTACCCGCGTAAGTGACGGCGAATTCGGTTCGGAAATTCTGTAAAGGCAGCTGCGAAGCGAGCGCGGCCGCGAAAATCGTTGATTCGCGTTCAGCAAATGCAGTTAGTTTTTCTCTCTGCGCAGAAGTAAACGCTTTCCGTCGTAGCGACGTGCGTCTCCAATTCAGATCGTTTGCCCCTGAAGATCATTGATTGAGACGCAGCCCCGACTCCAGCTGGTGGAGTTAGTAACGACTACGAACCACAGCCAGCACTACGACAAGCAGAACAACGCTCCCGCCAGCGATGACCTTCCAACTAATACCGCTCTGCCCGACTACCACCACTCTGCCGCCCCGATCAGCCTGCCGACGCCCCTCCTGTTTCGCTTCTAACTTTGTGGTTTCAGGCTCCCGCTGCGCTGCTGCAGGCGTCGCTGGGCTGCGATGAAACTTTTCCTGAACGTCTTGAGGAAGTTCAAAGAAATATACCTTCGAAATTCCTGTTTTAGTTCTAAGCACAATTCCATCCGTTTCTACGCGGGTGATCGTGGCGTCTTTGTATTCCTTGCCGTTAATGGTCCTGAAGTCCTCGGCGAATACCAGTGACGCGGATAGCGCTGCAAAAATTAACAGTGTGGTCTTCCAGTACTTCACGCGGCGGATCTTGGCTCTTTTGCTTTCCACACTGCAACGACAAAGTGATATGACGCGGGCAACGTGATTGAGTTGAGAAGTACGCCAGTGCTTTCAAATCACGGCGACCGTTATGCGTGCGAAACAAAAGCCGCCAGGGTGAAGCGTGACGGCTGATCGTGAATGCACTCTGTGTCCAACGATTATCGAGTAATTACGCTTACCTCGTTTCGCCTTAAGCGCTCAGTGACCTTCACATCTTTTCTGCGACTGTTGATAACAAACGTATTGTTTTCTCCCAAAGTGGCCCATGGCCCATGCGGCACTTCGCTAAACTCCACGAATCGCCAGTCGGTGACATCTGTTTGTTTCAGCCCGAGATAATCTCGCACGGCAGGCGAGACATCGAGGCCAGCGCCCTGGTTCAGATTGGGTTTCGGACGTTCATTGCCAAATACGTATTGCCAATGATCCGTTCGGAATGGCCCAGCATCTTCCCACTGGGCATAAGCGATTCGATTGCCTTTGCGGATCGCGATCCATCGGTCCTTGCAAGTTGAAAGAGCCGGACCCTGGTACGCTTCTTGAAACCACGGAACAACCCGAGGCGCTTCCGGGTGGTGGCCAGTGTGTGCTTTGTCGTTATAGGGAAGTGCGCAGTAAAACGGGTTCTGCTGCGGTATGAATTTTATCGGGACGTAATTACGCCGATGGGCGGGATTCGGGTCGTCAAAACCACCGTAGCTTTTGGTCCATTGTTTGTCCCAGGCACTCGTGCGATTCGGGACGAGATTATTTCCAGCTGGCTGTTCGCCGATCCAAAAGACGGTTGTTACAATATCTGTTTTCCACGGAAACGGCCGCGCAACCCCGGAAGCTGACGATTTTCTGACGCGGGGCGCGTCCTTTTCACTGACCACTGCGATTTGAGCGAATGCCGGAATAGCGATGAAGATAGCGAGCCAAAAAAGGACAAGTGAGCAGCGTTTCCCCATCGTTTCTTTCGGTTCCCGTCTGAACGCTTCATGAAGCCC
>JBARMF010000203.1:0-4795 GCA_049802315.1 Candidatus Udaeobacter sp. | reverse complement strand
CGCGAGCCGTCGCAACTGCTCCACGGCTTTTGACGGATCAGCAAACCACCACGCGTACCAATCCTTCGCTTTTGTAAAACCACAGCTCTCGATCAGCTGCCGGTAATAGGGTGGATTGTGCGCGGTCAATACTGTGGGCGGAAACTGGAATCCATCGATCAATAGGGCACAGACGTAATTGGTTGAATAATCGATCGGGCCCATGACCTCGCTGCGGCCTTTCTTGCGAAGCCAACTCGCCGCAGCCCCAAAGAGAGCGTCGGCTACATCGCGATCATCGATGGACTCAAACAGACCGAAACAACCGACGTTTGTTTGGTGCAACGAATTGTAATTCGGATCGTCACTGGCCATGATTCTGCCAACGATCTGCCCGTTTTTGCGCGCCAGGAATAAGGCGGCGTCACCGTGCAGGTAAAAGGGATGATGCTTGCGATCAAGGAACGCTTTCCGTTCTATGATCAACGGCGGCACCCATGCCGGATCATTGGGATAAACGTCCCATTGGAATTTGATGAACGCATCGCGCTCCCGGCGCGAGGTGACCTCTGAAATTTCGACGTCCGACACGCAAAGAATGATTACGCCGATTCTGCGGTCTCGACGACCTTCAGCAGCGACTCGGCCATGTTATCCTGGCGAAACAGAAGGTAAACAAAGAGAAAATTGAGCGGGATCACCTCGAACCAGAAGTAATAAATTGGTTGCCCGATGAATAGAAGGGCAAATAAGACTAGCATCCGGATATTCGTCATCAACAGTCCCCACCACTTCAGCATTGGACGGGCTAAATTTCGATAACGCGTTCTTAGCCAGTCAGGAATTTCGCTGTGAAACAATTGGCCGACGATATTACGCAACATTTTCAGGGGTGGTGCCAGCATTTCCTGTTGACGAGTAAAATTCAGATACAGCGCAAGCAGAAGCTTCTGCCACGGTGCCTGACGCCACGTTAGTCTCCGAAAATCCGATCGCAGTTCAGATGAGGAATCTACGCCCTTTCGTCCTCCCGCCGTTACGAAGTAAAGATAAGTGCTGCGAAAATAATCAGCAGCTGCTCCTTGCAATGCGTGACTGATCCCAGCAGCAAGCGCTAGAAAACATATGGCTGGCGACCAACCTTGGAACAGGTAGCGAAGAGTCAAATGGACGTAAATGCTGACGAAGACCAGATGATCGGCAAGGCTGTCAATGATACGACCGTCGCGGCTTTCTCGATGCGTCAAACGCGCAAGCTGGCCGTCCGCGTTGTCGAGAGTATTCGCGCAAACATGGAGCACCATCCCGGCTATGTTGATGCTCAGATCACGGTAGAAATAAAGATGTCCGGCGACGACGCCAAAGATACCGGCCAGTAAACTCACGGCCGCCGGAGTCATCTTCAGTCGCGCGAAAAACTGGGCCAGCCAAAACCCTATTGGCCTGTAGAAATAGAGATCGAAAGCTCCCTCGACGTCGCGCGCTTTGAAAGTCGATTCGATCCTGGGAGCTGCCGTGTGAACGACCTCTACCGGCATTAAGAACTCACCCTCATCGCCAGCTCGGACATTTTGAGGCGCAACCGGAACGTGGTCGCTTTAATTTTCGAATCCGCTTTGAGCGTGTCATCGAGAATGTTCAGCGCTTCATCGAGATCGGCGCGGGTATGTTTAGCGGTTACGCAGGCGCGGAAACAAATCTTGTCTTGCGGCACCGCTGGGTAATCCACCGGCGCGACCCACAAACCGCGCCGTCGCAACTCGTGGCCTAACCGGTACATGCGTTCCCGGTCCCCGATCACCAGCGGCATAATGTACGTTGTCGACGTCCCGGTATCGATGCCGATGTTGCGCAGCTGCGCGTGAAAGTAATCGGCGTTCTCCCAAAGTTTTTTCCGCAACTCCGGTTCGCGCATTCCGATTTCCAGCGCTTTTAAAATCGCCGCCACCACGACGGGCGGCAAAGCGCACGAATAAACATACGGGTGCGCATAAAAGCGCAGATAGCGAAGGGTTTCTTTCGGGCCGGCCACAAATCCGCCCAGTGCACCAAAAGCTTTTGAAAATGTGCCGTAAACAAGCGGTATGCGATCTTCCACACCGAATTTTTCCGCGGCGCCGCGACCGTGTTCGCCGCAAGCGAGCATCGAGTGCGCTTCATCGACAAAAACACTCGCGCCGTGCGACTCCGCGATATCGAGCAGCGCCGGCAGGTTCCCGAAGTCGCCATCCATGGAATAAATTCCTTCCATCACCACGAGTTGGCGGCGAGCCTGTTTGCGCGCCAGGGCCTTATCGAGCGATACCGGGTCGTTATGCTCGAATTTGTCAGCGCGACATCGCGAAAGCGACGCGCCGTCACGCAGACTCAAATGCGAGCGATTATCCAAAATCGCTACGTCGTTTTTGCGCAGCAAACCGGAGATAGTTCCAAGGGCGCCGCCAAATCCGCTGTTAAAAAGCATGGCGTCTTCGCGACCAGAGAATTTTGCCACCTGCCGCTCAAGCTCGCGGTGCAGGTCCGTCATGCCGGAAAGCATCGGCGACCCGCATGCCCCGAGACCGTGCGTCCTCAACGCTTCCTGCGCTGCGGCGATGACTTCGGGATGATTTGCCAACCCGAGATAATTGTAGGAACAAAGGTTGATTACCGAGCGCGGCCGTCCGTTGTAATCGATGGTCGTGCGTGCGTCGGCACTGGCGAGCAGCTCCGGTTCATAAAGTTCCACCGCGAACGTGGCCTGTCGCATCCAATGCGTGAATCCGGGGGGCGGCTCGAGCGGATCGCTCGTTTCGTGTGCCAGAAAATTACTCAGACTGAGTTCTGCCGGGTTCTGGCTCATCAAGTGGTAAACTGCCTTTCTCTCGCTTCCGTCTCAACGGAAGGTGTGTCCCGGCAAAGTTCAGAGCTTTCGTGTTTCACAATTCCTTACGAAGTTGTCCGCCGCATCCGCATGCAGCCGAGTTCCGTGTCGGGGCAGCCAATCTAGCGGGTTTCGGATTTCAGGACAAGATTTTTTGATTCGGTTATCTACCGCCCGTGGACATGGTATTTTGTATGGTTGATCCGGTTAAAGGAAGGGCGGCTTTTCTGCAGTCGTATCGCCGAATCGGCAGGAAGCGGTCCCCCCCTGGTAGTCTGCCTTCACTTCCGCGTCGTGCGGAAAACGTAATCCCACAACGGCGAGCTGATGCCATACCCGACGTGGTCATCTTTGTAATGATGGCGAAGATGATACTGTTTCAGCCAGAGCAATACGCCGCGTTTCATCGGAAAATGATGCGTCGCATAATGCAGCATGTCGTAACAGATATAACCAAACACCAACCCAGCGAACGCACTCGACGCAAAGCGCCCGAACATTAGCAGGAACACGCCGTAAAAAAGAAATGCGAGCGGCACACTGACGCTTGGGGGCATAACAAGCCTTTTCCCGTCGTTTGGATAATCGTGGTGCACTCCGTGAATGATGTAGTGGAGCCGTTTTCCTACGCCCGTTTTCGGTTCGTAATGGAAAATGTATCTGTGGATCAGGTATTCGAGCAGCGTCCAAAGGAGCATTCCGAGCAGGAAAAATCCAACTACAATAAACACCGGGAATCCATGCCTCCAAAGTGCGACGTATAACATAAAGCCGACGACAGGCAGGTAAAGAATCAACGGAACCGCCGGATGCACGCGCGAAAAAAATTCCATGAAATCGCTGTCGAACATCCGGATTGTTTCGTTTTTCGACGAAACGTAGAGGGGCGGCTTGGAGGAGGACGCTGTCTGGTGCAATTGCTGCGCCATGGCTAAAAACTAATGGGGCGGGCACTCAGATCAAGACCCGACATGTCTTGGTCGCCGGAGTCCTTCAAGGTGGAACGCGGTGTCCTCAACGCGTTGCGGATCGCGGCCCTGCCGCCTGGAAATTTCTCTTGCGTCTTCGGCGGATCGACATCGGCTTGAAGACAAGCCGATCCACCTGCGTTGGGCGTACTAGCTAGTTGGTTCAGCCGCTCCACTCGCGAGTAGAGACTGTATCGCTTATCAAACACGAACTGGAAGAGAAGGCGGCTCCACGAGGAGTGGTACTTCAGATTGTTGTAAAACTCCGGCGCCATGGCGCGCAGCTTCGGCAGATTGTTCCACGGAATCGATGGCAAATCGTGGTGCTCATTGTGATAACCCATGTTGAGCGCCACCAGATTGATCGGTCCGTAGTAACTGAACGTCTCCTGGTCGAAGTCGTAAGTGTAATGCTCCTGAATCCACCGTGCCCCCACCGGATGCAGCCCAATGGAAAATAAGAACGCGAATACCAGATAAAGAAATCCAGGCCAACCGCAGAAATAAACGATTGCGACATCATACGCGATTGCGCATGCAAAATTGATTGAGAACCAGCGGTCCCACATCTTGATGGCTTTGAGTCGAGGCGGACGCGTTACCTGAAAAAATGGAAACAACATCAGCCAGATTGCCTTCCGGTACCATGAGTTGCCTACAAGGCGGGCCTCCCAATGATTCGCCAGGTCTGCGTCCCAATCGTAATCGCCCTGATGGGAATGATGTTTCAAATGATAAACCCGAAATCCCATCGCGCCGGGCGCGAGGTTTGGAAGGTCGGCGATGACCGCGACCATTTTGTTCCAGCTCGGGTTCCGGAAAATCAGGTTGTGCGTCGCGTCATGAATGATGACGTAGTTGGCATGATTGCCGAACGCGCCGACGCAAAAGGCGATCAGCAGACTGAGCCACCAATAACCGAAGCCCAACTGGCCCATGCCGAACGCGATTGCCGTCTGCATTACCAGAATCGAGACCGCGATCA
>JBARMF010000202.1:0-1916 GCA_049802315.1 Candidatus Udaeobacter sp. | reverse complement strand
TTTTCGCCGAGGAAGGGTTCCGCACCAAAACGCTTACCTGCGTGAAAAACAACAAGGGCATCGACGTGCTGGACTTCGCGCGAAGGCTTCGGGAAAAACATCATTTAGTGATTGATCCCGGTTACGGCAAGATCCGCGGGCAAACTTTTCGCCTGTCGAACATGGGGGACGAAACGGACGAAACTGTTTCGCATTTGCTGGCGTGCCTTGACGATCTTCTGTAGGGGCGGTCCATGACCGCACACCTCTCCAGCGCCAAAGGCGCTACGTCAGTTTCAGCCTGGGGCATCGGCCCAGGATGCGATTAGACCGGGAAAAAGCGCTGAAGGCGCGAATCAAATCCCACCTCCTGACGTTAAATAACGCTCGTTGAAATCAACACTGTGACGCGAAATTGAATCGCGCTTTCAGCGCTAGCGGTTCGGAATTTCAGGGATCCTGGGGCGTTGCCCCAGGCTCGGTAATGAAAGCTGCGCCGTTGGCGCTAAATAGTGCATCATCGCTGAGGTCAACGTGTCGTTTTGCTCAGTTAACATCGCCACGTAGCTTCATTGACGGCTATGGCAGCAATTGAAGCGTCCGAACTTACTAAGATCTATCGCACTTACCGGAAAGAGCGCGGTCTATGGGGCGCGGTGAAAGGTCTCGGGTGGCGGAGGTACGACGAAACGCGAGCGGCTGATCAAGTCTCATTTCAAATCGAGGAAGGCGAGTTTGTCGGATTCCTGGGCCCGAACGGTGCCGGGAAAACGACTGTGCTCAAAATGCTTTCCGGCTTGCTGAACCCGACCTCAGGCTACGCACGCGTGCTCGGCTTTGTTCCCTGGGAAAGGCGCAACGAAATGAAACGGCAGTTCAGTTTGCTGATGGGACAAAAGAATGCGCTGTGGTGGGATCTCCCAGCGCAGGAATCGCTCGAACTGAACCGCGCGATCTACGGAATCGACCGCGAGCGGTTTAAGAAGGTCGTGGACGGATTATCGGACCTTCTGGAGGTGCGGGACAAAATGAACGTAATGGTGCGCGAGCTTTCGTTAGGCGAACGAATGAAAATGGAGCTGATCGCGGCGCTCATCCATGAGCCGCGTGTGTTATTTCTTGATGAGCCTACAATCGGTCTGGACGTGGTTAGCCAAAAACGAGTGCGCGAATTCTTGCGCATCTACAATGAGGAGCATCGCATCGTCACACTGCTCACCAGCCATTACATGCAAGACATCGAGGAGTTGTGTCATCGGGTGTTGGTGATCGACCACGGCAAAATCTTTTTCGACGGCCCGCTGACGGAGATCGTCGATCGTTTTTCAAGCTATAAGATTCTGAGTCTTACTTTTGAAACCGAAGGAACACGCGACCTCTCCCCGTTTGGCGAAATCATCGAACAAACGCCTGTCTCGGTGCAATTGAAGGTCCCTCGCGCAAAGGTTACGGAAACCTGCCGGCAAGTTCTCGAGGCGTGCGACGTTAGTGACATAAACGTGCAGGAAGTGCCGGTTGAAGATGTCATCCGACAGTTGTTCGGCGAAACACACGAAGATGGCGGTACGGCGAGACCCGCTATGGCGGAAGCGGCACACGCCGGCTGATGGTGCCCTCCGAGTCATTAACACCGGGCTTTAGCCCGGTGATTAGCGCAGTTCCAGAGCCAAGCCGTTTCAACGGCTTACTGGCTTCATGAAAACCGTTGAAACGGTTTTTAGTGTCGGCCAAGGGCTTGTTGCACCGGGCTGAAGCCCGGTGCTAATGGGATGTGCCGGCAATGATCCCTGCGAAGCTCGGCAGCACGCTCTTTTCCATTGCATCGCCGAATGTCGGATACTCCGGAGTCCAGCCTAATTGATGTAATTTGGTGTTGCTTACACGTTTGTTGGTGTCGCCGCGTTTGCGGGGTTGCTCGGATTTTCTGGTCGGCGGAA
>JBARMF010000201.1:0-5804 GCA_049802315.1 Candidatus Udaeobacter sp. | reverse complement strand
GCTCCTATCAACGCGACGGGTCCCATGCTGGCCAGATATTGAAAATGGTCGCTTACGAATGAATAACGAAAGAAATACACGCTGAAAAAGCCGAGCACAGGAAACAGGGAGATGACGTAGTAAGCCGCGGCAAAGAACAGAGCACGGCGCAATGGCGCGCGAACAAACCATAAGGCAATCAGGACAGCCATTGCTGCCGTCAAAGGCAGGTATGCAACGACTTTCGACGAATCGACGTCCCACCGTGGATAGATGAAGATCAGAGGATGCGGCCACACCAATTTGCCGAGGTAGAACCAAACGGCTTTGCCGGCAATGATCAGACGTTCCGGAAAGGTTTGTACCCAGTCCGGACCAACCGCGCGCGCATGAAATCTCTGTTCCCAGATCGTCCATGCGCTCGCGACGATCGAAATCAGAGCAAATGGACCGAAAGCCAGCGTATCACGCCAACGGATTTTTCCTCGCATCCACCAGACGCACAACGCCAGCACAAATGGCAGCATCGCCACAGAAGGTTTGCTTAGCGCCGCCAGAAGAAATGAAAGAAGAGACAAAGCGAAGACCAATGAACGGCGTTCTTCAATCTCCCGGTGGGGTGATCCAGGCGCCGAGACTCCTTGATCGTCCCATTTCAAAAAGAAAAGGATCGAGAGCAAATAAAACACGCAGGACTGCGTGTTCTTCAGTTCAGTAACCCACGCCACGGATTGCACCATTACCGGATGCAAAGCCCAGAGTGCGGCGCCGAGCCACGCGCCGCGGACTCGGAGTAGTCGCAGCACCCGCCAGAGCAGAATCGCCGAGACGGCGTGCAACAAAACATTGAGAGCGTGATATGGCAGCGGGTTCAGGCCCACAAACTTGTGGAGGGCCCAAAACGTCGTCAGAACGAGCGGATAATAGACCGCTTGCGTCGTGGTCCAGATTTCCTTCAAGCCGAGTGGGCCAATGACGCAAGGATTCTGAGTCAGATGCGATTCATCATCCCAAATGAAGTCCGCCCGAAAAACTTGAGCGTACGCAATGAAAACGAAAACGATTAAGAGCAGCGCCCAAAACCAGTCCCGTCTCCAGAACGCCACACGAATTTCACGAACTGGCACGAATTGATCCAAGACTTAGCCTCAACGTTACCGAATCGATGACAATTCGTGTAATTTGCGTCAAGGAGACTGAGCGCTACTCCCTTTGGCAAGGCGCAGGTTCTGTTCCGCCTCTGGAAAATCGGGATGAAGGCGTAGCGCTTCTTGAAATTGTGCAATCGCTTGGGAAGTGTTGCCTTCACGCATCAGAACTTTTCCGAGATAATTGTGCGGTTGAGCCAGCTTCGGGTTGAGTTCGGACGCCTTCGCAAAATGCTCTCGTGCTTCCGCGAATTCGCTTTTCTCCAAAAGCAAATTACCCAAATCGAGGTGGGCGTCGACATGGGCAGGATCCAACTGCAGAGTCTGTCGATATTTTGCGATTGCCTCTTCTGGCTGTCCGTGTTTTTCCAAGAACGCGCCATAGCTATAGTGCGCTTGCGCCGATTTCGGCGCCAGACGAATAGCCGTCTCGCATTCAGCTGCGGCCTGGTCCTTGCGACCGAGTTGGTCCAAAAGATACGCATAACCAGAATGATATTCAGCGTTCTTCGGCTCGATGCGTAATGCTTGCTCAAAATGACTTTCTGCTGCTTCGAGCTCTCCCTTCGCCGTCAACAATGATCCGAGGTTGACGTGCGCCTTCGCCGAGCCGGGACTTAAACGTATCGCCTCAGAGAATTCCTTCGCTGCTTCATCGTCCCGCCCGACCTCCTGCAGCTCGGTAGCGTAGTTAACGTGGGCCCGCACGCTCGTCGGAAGATCCGCAACAATCGCGCCCAAACGTTCCAGTTTGCCTCGGCCACTTTGTATTTCGGCGTACCAGAGTATCGCGAGAGGAATCACGAAAATAGCGACCCATTTTATACCGTGCAAAGCCCAGCCAGGCAGAAAACCCCCCAACGAAACATCTGTTGTACCACCAGCGATGCCCAAAGATTGCCGCGTCGATTTCTCGCGAACTTTCCAAATGAATCCGTCGTAGTAGAAATGGAGAAGTGCCGATGCAGTCACGACGCCGGTAAGAATATTTTTAACGGCGTCGACACCGACATAGGATTTGGACAAGCTCAGCCCACCGTAGGCGAGCACCAGGCCTATGTACACTCCCACAAGCGCGCCACTGCGCCGAAACACAAAGCGCATGAACCCACCGATAGAGCTGTCGCTCTCGACTCGTTTCCGATTATAAATCCAGACGAGCGAAAGGTATTGCACATCATGAAATACCTCGAATAGCGCAATGCCAACCAAAACGCTCGCTACAATGTTGTTGCAATACCACCAGAACGAGATGCTCGTGATGAGCAGCACCAGTTTCACTGGGCTAGGCCGCTTTCCACTGCTCCACATCCAAACAAAATTTGCCAGAAACAGCGCCGAAATTAGAAGTGCCAGGGCAAGCAAACCCAGTTGTCCCGCTCGAAGAACTGCCGGCGGAATAAATGGTGCGCCCGCGGAATAGTATGTTTCGAGCGTATCGGTCATCCGTTGCGGCGAAAGAAGAACAGCTGTTGCGAACCAAATCCCGCACAAGGCGAAATCGAGACGACGCGTTACCTCCGCAAAGGAGCCGACTTTCGCGTCATAGATCCGGCAGAACCCGTACGTTTGCATCATTCCGTGCCAGACGCCCCAGATGAACGCCACGAGCACAATTCCCTTCAGGTTCCACACGGAAAAGCCGCGCAGACAATGACCAAAAAAATCGGCGCACAAATGAAACGCCATCGAAAACGCTCAAAAAGCGCACGATCGCCGTACGCTTGAATCATTGCCGGCAAGTGGTGTCCCATCGCGCCAAAGGCAGCGACGACGAGATAAATATCCTCCGCGGCCCACACGCCCTGCGCCGCGATGAACATCGGCACCAGCAACAACGGTGTGCAAACGTAAAGAGCCAAGTCGCGCCAACTGTCGAGAATCCACAAGCTGGGCTTGCGGCCGGCGACTGACGGCGCCGGTGCAGCCGGCATCGTTTGCACAGATGAAATCCCCGGGACGAACTGCATGCCGTTTCCTTAGCGGAGCCAAGTCTCTCTCAAAGCGCAGCGAAAATCAATCCCGGGATGATTTGTGCGGCACGAAACTCAAATCAAACGGCGAATCTTGGCTAAGAAAGCAATTATGGGGTGTCTCAATGCCGCGGGATCTCATTACAAACGTGAAAAGCAAAACGGCCGGACTCCTTTCAGAGCCCGGCCGCTGTGAAACCTACCTTACTTCTTAGAATCGCTTCTTCAGTCCGACGTACCAGAACCGGCCCTTAATCGTGGTAAGTGATTCGTCGTAGCCGTTCTCGAAGCTACCTGCCACAAATGGTGGATCTTCATCCGTTACGTTCTGCATGCCCAACGTGACTGTGGTGTTGTTAAGCCACCACTGCCAATTTTTGCAGCCGTATTCAGCAGTGGAAACTGGGACCACGTTCTTCTCCTTGCCGTCCTTGCCGCTCCTCACGTTTTTGCCGCCGTCCTTGGCAAAGCCAGGTACCTCGGCGGGCGCAGGCGGTGGCATGTTAAACGTGTAGTTTAAGATGAGGTCGAGCGTGGTTAACGCAGAGATTTTCCGAGCGCGGAAATCCAACGGACCGCTTCTAGGATCTTGTAGCTTGGTCGATCCTGTCAGACTGGCATTGTCATCCTCGTACTGACCAGTCCAGTGGACAACGGCACCGACATCCAACCCCTGCATCCACGAATCGGCCGGGCCATCGTAGAAGATACTGAAGTTGGCCCGCTGCCACGGCAGCGAGCTAGTTAACGCAAATGCCGGCGGTAGGAATTCTCCTGCAATTCCCACCCGCTTTACGTCAGCCGAAGCTTGAAACTCAGCCCTTGACAGCCACGTGCCGTTGACCGTGGTCGTTAGCCGGCCCCAATCTCCGCCGCCGAAGATCGTCGAATCCAGGATATAGATTGCCTCGTAGTCGAGACCTTCGAAGACCGCACCGGAAAGGTTGTCGCTGGGATCGATGACCAGCGAGACTTCTCCAGGCACAAGCACGCCATTTACTACTTGGGGAGCCCCACGGAAGACATTCGGCCCGTTCTGCGGTGGTCCAGCTGCAGGCCCCGGAGGATTCTCCAAGATGAGGGTTTGCGCGCCCAAGGTTGCTACGATGTCGCGCATATCGATATGCCACCAGTCGGCGCTCAGTGTCAGGCCTTTAACCCATTTCGGGCTGTAAACAGCTCCATAGGTCCATTCATAGGCCGTTTCCGGATGCAGATTGGGATTTCCGATAATGCGCTCCTCAATCTGAGGCTGAGTAAGCGGCGAGTACGGATCTGCCACGATCGGGAAGCCTTGCGAGCTCGCAGGGCTAATTTCTGACAGTGTCGGCGCATGGAACGCTTCGGTATAACTGCCGCGCAGCGTGAGTGCCCCGATATACTTGGGATCCATCGGCTGCCAGCGGATGGATATCTTCGGCTTCTGCGCATTATACTGGCTGTGCGTCGCTCCCTGGCCTGGGAAAACTCCCGAAGGAAGTACCGTAGAAGTATTCTGGCTATACCATTCTTCTCGTTCGGCAAAGTCTACCTCGAAGCTGTAGAAGCCCCAGAAGTTCCAAGTCGGACTGGTAATTGGAACGCGTAGTTCTTCGTAGATTCCCCAGATGTCCCGATTCACACGGAAGCTTTGGCCATCCGTCGAACCGATGGTGTTAAAGGTGTTATTGAGCGCGTCACGATCACGCGTAAACCTCGGCGCGTCGTACTCGCCACCGATGGCAAAGGAGACCGGACCGGCGGGAAGATTGAACATGTCACCGTTAAAGGTGGCGTAGTATATAGGCAATTCATACTCGCCGGAATTATGCAGCGTCACATAAACAGCTTGCCTGGCCCTCCCGCTGTTTATGGTGGCACTGAAAGGATTAAATGCCGAGCTCGGATCTGTGTCCAACAACGCATCGCGCAACCCGGGCTGGCTGACTTCGCCAATGGACAGATCCTGGCCTTCGTTCCTTGAATAACGGAAACCGGCCTCCCAGTTCCACGTTTTAAAGTAATCGCCGGCATATCCTAACTCGCCCCGAAGACCGACATCGAAGAGTTGGTCCCAATAGGTGAACTTTTCACTTCTTGTGCCGGTATCGGTGATCCCACGAAACCGAACACCAGTGGTCACAGGGATTAACGTTCCACCCGGGCCTATCCAGGTTGCGTCTCCGACTGTGAAAGGATTAAACGGATTCTGGATTGGTACACTGATTCCGCTCGGACCGCTCAATCCAACAGTCTGGCCCGGATTCCTGAATGGATCTGGCGTAAAGGGCACCGCTGCCAGCGACGAATCGAAATAGGAACGCGCATATTTAAAATCACCAAATACTGTCAGGTACTTGTCGCACAGATCGCGCGTGAACGAACCGTAGTACACCTGACGATCGCCCGGCGGCAACGCTGGCGTGACCGAGGCAAAGTTATAGGCGACGTAGTTCCCATCCAAAGCATTCACGTCCCCCAGATTTTGACCGAGACCGAACGCGTTCGGGCTGATATAAAATGGAGAATGTGCGGCATTGGGAGCCGAATGTGGCGGCGGGGAGCCACCGTTAAAAAACAAACTCGGAATCAAACGGCGACTTCCTACGCGACCGGGGAAATTGCCGCTGCGCGTATCAAATCCGCCGAACGGGATGAAATCCCCGTTAGAAGAAATATCGCGGTCACGACTGAAAACGCCACCGGTGCGCTGCCAGAAATCGGC
>JBARMF010000200.1:0-7251 GCA_049802315.1 Candidatus Udaeobacter sp. | reverse complement strand
GAAGTTACACTCGCGCGTGTCCGTCGTGAACGGATGGGGCACATCGAGCTTGCTGTGCCGGTTTCGCACATCTGGTTTTACAAATGCATGCCTTCGCGCATCGGACTCATGCTGGACATGAGCGCGCGTCAGCTTGAGCGCGTGATTTACTATGAAGACTACATCGTCATCGATCCGGGTAAGACGCCATTGCAGAAAACACAACTGCTGAATGAAGTCGAATACCGTGAGGCGCAGGAACAATACGGCGAAGATTTCGTAGCCGGAATGGGCGCTGAAGCGATTAAGAAACTTCTCTCCGAGATCGACCTCGCAAAGCTCAACAAAGAGCTGGAGAAAGCGATGGGAGCGACGAAGAGCAAACAGATTCGCAAGAAACTGGCGAAACGTACGAAGCTTGTTCAAGGCTTTCAGAGTTCACGTGCGCGACCCGAGTGGATGATCTTGGAGGTGCTGCCGGTGATTCCGCCGGATTTGCGTCCTTTAGTCCCACTGGAAGGTGGACGTTTCGCCACGTCGGACCTCAATGATCTTTATCGTCGCGTGATCAATCGTAACAACCGGCTCAAGAATCTGCTCATGCTGAAGACGCCGGATGTCATCATTCGTAACGAGAAACGCATGTTGCAGGAAGCCGTCGACGCTTTGTTCGACAATGGCAGGCATGGTCGCGCTGTGACTGGCGCAGGCAATCGTCCGCTCAAATCCCTGAGCGACATGCTCAAAGGCAAGGGCGGCCGCTTCCGTCAGAACTTGTTAGGCAAACGCGTCGATTACTCGGGCCGCTCGGTGATTGTCATCGGGCCGGAGCTCAAGCTGAATCAGTGCGGGCTGCCGAAGAAGATGGCGTTGGTTCTTTTCGAGCCCTTCATCATTCGTCGGCTGAAAGATCTCGGATACGTCCACACTGTACGTAGCGCGAAAAAGATGATTGAGCGCCAGACTCCTGAGGTCTGGGACATTCTCGACGAAGTAACCAGGGGCCATCCCGTACTTCTGAATCGTGCTCCGACTTTGCACCGTCTCTCGATTCAGGCGTTTGAACCGCAGTTGATCGAGGGTGAAGCCATTCGCATTCATCCGCTCGTTTGTACCGCATACAACGCCGACTTCGATGGCGACCAAATGGCAGTGCACGTTCCGCTTTCAGTCGAGGCGCAGTTGGAAGCGCGCATGCTGATGCTCGCGCCGAACAATATTTTCTCTCCATCGAGCGGTAAGCCGATCACCACGCCCAGTCAGGACATCACCCTCGGTTGCTACTACATAACTCAAAATCCGCGGACGCCGAAGAAGGATGGGCGTCATGTACCGCTATTTGCAGACGCTTCCGAAGTCGAATTCGCGATGGTCGAAGGCACGGTCAAAACGCATGATCGAATTTTGTTTAAGAACCCCGATCGCGGGCATCAAACTATTTTTGGAAATGCCGACATTAACGTTATCGAGACAACCGCCGGGCGCGTCATTTTTGGTCAAATTTGGCCGAAAGAACTTGGTTTCTTCAACAAACCAGCGGGCAAGAAACAACTCAGCGACATCATTTGGCGCTGCTATCAAATCGCCGGCCCCGCAGTTACCGTGGTCACGCTGGATAAGCTGAAAGAACTCGGGTTTAGAGAAGCGACTCGGGCTGGTATCTCGATTGGCATCGAGGACATGATCATTCCAAAACGGAAAGAAACCGAGTTGGAGAATGCGTATAAGCAGGTCAAACAGGTGGACCAGCAATATCGCCGCGGCATCATCACCGACGGTGAGCGGTACAATAAGATCATCGATATCTGGACGCACGCCGGGGATCAAATCTCGAATGTTATGTTCCGCGAGATCGAGGAAAATCAGGATCGCAAAGAGTATAATCCGATCAATTTAATGGTCGATTCCGGCGCGCGCGGCAACCGGCAACAGGTACGCCAGCTCGCGGGCATGCGCGGTTTGATGGCCAAGCCGAGCGGCGAAATCATCGAGCGGCCGATCACCTCAAATTTCCGCGAAGGACTCACCGTGCTCGAGTACTTCATTTCCACTCACGGTGCGCGCAAAGGTCTTGCCGATACTGCGCTAAAAACCGCGGACTCCGGTTATCTCACCCGCAAACTAGTGGATGCGGCCCAGGATGTGATCATCGTTAAGGACGATTGCGGAACCGTAAACGGCATCGTGGTGCGCTCAATTTACGAAGGCGACGAGGAAGTCGTCGACCTTGGCCAGCGCATCATCGGGCGCGTGAGCTGCGAAACAATCGGCGACCCGGTGGATAAAAAGAAAAAGATCGTTAAAGCAAACCAATACGTCGACGAGAAGATTGCAGCCGACTTACAACGCATTGGCGTCGAGCAACTCAAGATCCGGTCGGTGCTCACATGCGAGTGTGGCCGGGGCGTCTGCGCGATGTGCTACGGTCGCAATCTCGCCACCGGCGACTTCGTCAAGCTGGGTGAAGCTGTCGGTATTATCGCCGCGCAGTCCATCGGCGAACCGGGGACGCAGTTGACGATGCGGACGTTCCACATCGGCGGCACGGCCAGCCAGACATTTAAGCAGCCGATCATTAAGGCGAAAAACGACGGCACGGTGCAGTTCAATGATTTGCGGACCGTGCAGGCACTCGACAAGAGTTGGATCGTGTTGAACAAAAATGGTTCGATTAGCGTGCATAACGAAGAGGGTCGCGAACTGGAGCGCTACAACATCGTCATCGGCTCAGTGATTTCCAAGGAGGACGGCGCGTCTGTGAAGAAGGGCGAAACGTTTGTGCAATGGGATCCGTACAACGTGCCGATCCTCACCGACAAAGGCGGAAAGATCGAATTCCGCGACATGATTGCCGGAGTTACAATTAAACGCGAAGTCGATGAAGCGACAGGCCTCATGGGCACCATGGTCATCGAGCACAAAGAAGACCTGCACCCGCAAGTGGTTGTTGTAGACGACAAAAAGGAAGTGCTCGCGAGCTATTCAATTCCCGCTGGCGCTCACGTCATCGTCGAGGAGGGTCAGAAGATACGGGCAGGCGCGTTGCTGGCAAAAACCCCACGCAAAGTCGCAAAGACGAAGGACATTACGGGCGGTCTGCCGCGCGTTGCGGAATTGTTCGAAGCTCGTCGGCCAAAGGATGCGGCTGAGATTGCCAAGATCGACGGAATCGTCGAGCTGGGCGGAACAGTACGCGGCAAACGCAGCTTGGTTTTGAAAGATCCGGACACGGGCGCTGAAGAAGAGCATCTCATTCCTCTCACCAAGCACATCATCGTATTCAAAGGCGATTTCGTGAAGAAGGGTCAACAACTGACTGAAGGCCCCATTGTTCCGCACGAGATTTTGGAAGTGTGCGGTCCGCAGGAATTGCAGGAGCATTTGGTGAACGAGGTGCAGGAGGTCTATCGACTCCAAGGCGTGGAGATCAATGATAAGCACATCGAGATCATCGTGCGCCAAATGTTGCGCAAGGTGAAGATCACCGATCCCGGCGATACAGCACTGCTCTGGGGCGATCAGGTCGATAAACTCGACTTCGACGGAGAGAACAAGAAAGTAGTGGAGAAAGGCGGCAAGCCTGCGGAAGCTGTTCCGGTGCTGCTCGGCATCACTAAGGCTTCGTTGGAAACCGACAGCTTTATTTCTGCGGCGTCGTTCCAGGACACGACACGTGTTCTCACAGAAGCGGCTACTCTGGGCAAAATCGACAGGCTACGCGGTTTCAAGGAAAATGTGATCATGGGTCACCTGATTCCTGCCGGAACCGGGTTTCCTGAACATCGTCAGCTCAAGCTGGTGGAAAAAGGCGAGCCGGTTGGCGCGCCAGTGATGGAAGAAGCCGAACCGCAACCTGCGATCGGTTAGCTTGTGTTGTAGAGCGTCTGTGTCAGACGCCATTTCACGGATTGGCGTTTCCTGGAAACGCCCTACAGTTTGGCTTCGTGTCCATCGTCACCAAAACTGGCGACAAAGGCGAAACGTCGCTGATGTACGGACGGCGATTATCAAAAGCCGATCCGCGTGTGGACGCCTATGGATGCGTTGATGAGTTGAACGCGGCGCTTGGTCTCGCCCGGTGCGTTGCGGCCGATAACTTCCTTTCGAATCAAATTCTCGCAGCGCAACGAGATTTGATCATCGTGATGGGAGAACTGGCTACGGCGCCATCCGACCACGAGCGCTACGCCAAAGACGGCTTTCGTCTCACTACAACAGAGATGGTCGATCGGATCACTTCGGTCGTTTTCGACCTTGAGAAGGATAAATCGCTTTATCCAAAGGATTGGGTTGTGCCCGGTGGGACGCCGGTTTCTGCGGCATTGGATTTTGCTCGCACAATATGCCGCCGTGCAGAGCGTCAGATTGCCGCATTCGCCGCCGAAGAAAAAGATTTGAATCCAGAGATCTTACGTTATCTCAATCGGCTTTCCGATCTTTGCTGGGTGCTCGCGAGATACGCGGAAAAACATGCGCAGCCTTCCCGCTAGCGGCGTATTGCTGTGACGCGCCTGGATTGCGCTGCAATCCGGCATCAAAAATCAGCGCGACATGGCCCTAATGAAATTCCTGTTAGCATGATTGCAAACGCCGCGCCTCTTGGTCCAACGATAATAGATGCCGCTCTGAGCACTTTGGCCCATTGAACGGCGATGGAAGAGTTGCGCTCGCCGCAACATGAACGAAGGTAAATTCCTCCGGATTCTCGATCACGCAACCGGTGAAGGCGTGCAGGATATGTTCATCAAGGACAGATCACGGCTACGTGATATGAAAAGCCAAAAATGTGTAATCTTAGCGGCTCTCGTTGTTGGGGTTTTTGGGCTTTCATTGAGTGCTCCTGAAAATGATGCGCAGAAGGCGTCAACACCCCCGTCTGCTTCCGCTCCCCGCACCCGCACTTATTACATCGCTGCCGAGAACACGACTTGGAACTATGCGCCTACGGGCAAAGACCAAATGACAGGCAGGCCGGTGCCGTTACCCTGGGGCAAGCAATTGGTTTATAAAAAAGTCCGCTACTTCGAGTACACCGACGACTCATTCACCGAAAAGAAACCTCAGCCTGCCTGGCTCGGTATCCTCGGCCCGATCATCCGCGGCGTCGAAGGCGACACGATTAAGGTAGTGTTCTACAACAAAGCCAGTAAGCCCTACAGCATGCATCCCCACGGCTTGCATTATGACAAAGATAATGAAGGCGCAACGCATGAACCCGGCGGCTCAGACCATGATACGAACATGGATATGAGTACCATGGCCAGCGGCCCTATGCGCATGGACGGCGCCGGGGCCAAAGTTGCACCCGGACACAAATATACCTATACCTGGACCGTACCCCATGATGCCGCACCGACGGAAGCCGAAGGCGGATCAAAAATTTGGATGTATCACTCCCATGTCAACAGTCCGCAAGACGTCTATGATGGTTTAATCGGACCTATCATTGTAACCTCCGCGGCTCACGCTCGAGCCGATGGCACGCCCGATGATGTGGATAAGGAATTCGTGACGATGTTTATGATCTTCGACGAATCAAAGCCGGGCATGACTGACAAGCAAAAAGAACCCCATCTCAAACATGCGATTAACGGCTATATCTTCGCCAATCTGCCGGGCTTGGATATGAACAAAGGCGATCGGGTCCGCTGGCATCTTATCGGCATGGGCAACGAAGTTGATCTGCATACGCCTCATTGGCACGGCAAAGTCGTGAAAATCAACGGCACATATACCGATGTTGCCGAACTTCTGCCGGCAAGCATGAAATCAGCCGACATGCTGGCCGACAATCCGGGCCAGTGGATGTACCATTGCCATGTCGCCGATCACATCACCGCCGGTATGACGTCAATGTATCGGGTGCATGAGAAATAAAGAAGGCGTAGGAAATTGGCCTTTTGCGTGTCTAATATCCACCGTCTGACGGGTTCGAGGAGGTTCGGCCGCTCGTTCCATGATCAGTTCGCTCATGCCCTGGAGCGGTCACCCCAGCGTTGTTCGACCGCCTAAAAAGGCATAATGAGAGTGTTTTTCGCGGTATTCTTCGCCATTCTCGCCGGTCGGTTTTATCCTCCCTCTTTGGTGGCCTCCCTCAAACTCCTAGTCGAAGGCAGTCGCTAGGAGCATCCACATTCAAGCCGAGCGTTCAGGCGATTCGATACAACTACAACTCTAGGAGAGCGTAAGCGGTTTTTTGTCCAACATCGGCGCAGGGCTTGGACGCGATGGTCACGCAGCCGCGAATATGTTTATCGCAGTCCTGGTCTGAAGAAACCCACGCGGTGACAATTTGTATTCGGCGGGGCTGGACCGCAACGATACGGCAGACGACAATTGGCGTGGCGGTTAGCCGCTGTGCGGCGGGCAGTGGAGTAACCTAATTCTTCGCGGGCGCTCCCCTGCGAGACCCTATGTTCGTGGTGTTTGGTGGCTGTTGATCTCCAATCCCCGGGCTTCGTTGAGTGCCCGTGTGATGTGGAATCGGGTTTCGCACCGTCGCCGGGAACCCAGCAGGCAAATTGTGTGCGGCCGGCTTAGGAACATTGGTGATAGGGTTAGGCATCGCAGGCACGGGCGGTGGCAATGGTTTGGAAGCAAGACCTGCATTCGGCGCGGACTGTGACAGGAGCGCCTGATTAAACGTGAGGGTCGCAAAATTTCCGTCCTTGCTAATTGTTACCCTGGTCGCCCCTACCTTGTCCGACCATTCGACATTGGCGATGGTGTAGCCGTCTACAGACTCCTTGGTGGTAAGGTATTTCTTGAAGTTGTGATCCGAAGTGGAAGCGAGCGTCACGATGTCGCCGTCTGCCGAATGCGCCGCGTTAGCGATGTAAAGGTCTTTTGCAAAATCGGGCGTAGCCGCAGGCGCCGCCACCTCTGTAGCGACTGCGAATGGCGAATGATCCACCATCTTTGAATAGCGATCGAAGTTAAACTGCTGCGGCAGCACTTCCTCTGCCTGAGTGTGGATCGCTCCCAGCAGAGCTAGAATAAATATTAGTGCCGGGGGATATTTCACAAGCTTGCTTATATCATTACTTCGTAGTTACACCGGCGCAAACCACCGGGCGATTTTAAGTTTGCCGCGCATCATTTGTAGGATCGCCCCATCGGCGGTCAGACTAGCATTTTGTATCGCATCGGTTAAAATTAACCAGAACTGAGACAAGGTAGACTCAACAGATTCCATTACCTTCGAAGGCTGAAGCTCGCTGCTCTCTTGACGAATAACACCGATCCATTAGCGTGCTGCTTTCTGCCATTAGC
>JBARMF010000199.1:0-5611 GCA_049802315.1 Candidatus Udaeobacter sp. | reverse complement strand
TCATTGAAGATCAGGAATTTTCGTCGGTTCGTCCCTTGATCGACTGGCTCGATTACAACGGCTACACCGTCATCACCAAACCTGCGAAAGAGTTTGATGATGGAGAAGGCCGTCGCAAGCTCAAACGCAATATGCATATCGAACTCGCTATCGACGCGATGGAATTCGCAGAACACGTCGACCAAATCGTGCTGTTTTCGGGCGACGGCGATTTCCGCCCACTTGTCCAAGCCGTGCAGCGCCGTGGCGTCCACGTTACTGTGGTATCGAGCATGTCCAGCCAGCCGCCGATGATCGCCGATGAGCTGCGGCGCCAGGCCGACGTCTTCACTGATCTCCTGGAGTTAAAGTCTAAGATCGGCCGCGATCCGTCAGAGCGCGCAGCGCCTCGCGAGCCACGTCAACACGCCCCGAAATTCCTGCAGCGTGCGACCGCGATGGCGTCAAAGAGCGATGACGACGGTTTCGACGATTGATAGAGCATCAAGCTGGCCGTACCGATCCACTCGAAGATGAGGCGCGCATATTGGCGGGTCGTCATGCTGCCATTCGCGCCGCGCCGACCTGTGAACAAGAACTCGCCGGGCCTCTTGTTGGCAGCCTTCAGATAATCATCCACTGGCTGGCGGGTCTGCTCGCTCAATTCACTTTTGCCGGACGGTTGCACGATCCGCTGTGTGGCCGCCGGCAGCGACGTCCTCGACCCGAAAAGCGACGACATCGCACCCGCGAAGCTTGCTGTCGATCGCCAGATTGAACATGGCAAGGTCGCGAGCGCGACCTTCCAGCTGGAGTTTCGTCCGTATCAACCGGACCCGCTTGGGCCGGTTTGTCCCGGCCAGCTTTTCCTTGTTCCACGGCACTCGCTTGGGCGCGGGGGTCGCAATGGCCATACTCCTCGGCTCGGTTACTGAGGCGAGAAGCAGGGCCGGAACCTACCAAACGGAAAACGGTTATTTAGTATTATACTAACGATTGGCAGTGCGATGGCAGGCCACCAAGACGCCCGCTATATTCCGCCACGCCGGAAGGGGGACAGTTCTCGCCGCCGTTGGCGCAACAACTTCGTTGTTCACTGGCTTGCACCGGCGGCTTTCATGATCGTCGTGTTAGCTCTAGTGGTGCTCGCTCTAATTTTCCGGCGCGGTCAGGCTGAATATTCAGCTGAGCAACGTGCTTGCGTCGCCCAACGATACGGTCAGTTCGATGAAAGCAAACTAGGTCAGTGCGTTGATATCTGCAAAGCTTGCATGAAGGGAAGCACCGCGACCTGCAATACGGCGTGTTGGCTCAAAGGCGCAAAATGAATCGCGGTTGCTTGTAGTCACCGAAGCGCGCGCGCGCCGGCTTGAGCGCCGGCTCTTGTCAATTTCCGCTTTGCCCTCGAAAGCGGAATTCCAGAACTCGACGTTCAACAATCGACTTGCCCGCGTGACCGATCGTCGGCTGGCCGCGTTTCCCGTACGTCTCCAATCGCTCAAAGGTCGATGGCGACCAGCATCGTCGTTCCGGAAATCCACCACTTGTATGCGATTGCTTAGCCGGAGGTGAGTGGCTTCTCTTGCTGAGATTTTGGCAGGCGGCAGCCAACCAGCTGTACTAGTTTTTGTGGATGCAACTCATTGCTTCCGAAGGCCCCCGTGTTTTGCAAAGTCATGGGGTCTTGAGGTTGGTTAGCGCACCTATCTCCATCCAGCGAAGATTTCGCGGCGACCTTTCCGTGAGAAATCATGAGACATCTCCTTCGTCACCCACGAAATTCACAGCGCAAATAAATTAAAGAAACAAGTGAGGGCTATTGCCGTATCATCACGTGCACGAGAGCAGCCGCCAGCTTGCCGGCCAAAGCCTGTGGATTCAGTGGACAACCACATTTGCCTCGAAACTGCACCGATTGGGACACGTTCTGCTCTCAGACCAAAACGCGACGGACTGAGGACAATCATGACCCTGCACATTTTACCGCCTACTATCGACCCCTACGAGGCTGCGGTCGACGCCGCCATTGCCACCTGCAACGGTGACCTCCGAGGTGCTCTCAAGGCGCTGATTATTGCGAATGAGTTTCTTGAGCGAGATCTTGACAACGCCTTGGTACCTGACGTGTCGTCCCCAACGATAGCTCATCACGAGCATCACGGCTTTCGGCATGTTAATTGGGTCGAAAGAACCGCGACCTGACGCTTCAGGGAAGGCGGTACCAACCGGGGCGCGCGGTCGTGCCGGTATTTCTGCCTTCACACTTGCAGATTCAGCCTGCGAAGCCTTACGTCAGCGCGGCCCCCGTTTCGTCGGCTGGATGGGATTTTTCTCTTAATGATTGTTCTGCACCAGGGCGCCCGTCATTTATTTTTTGCTTCATAGTCGCTGATGCTTTGAACACGACGACACGGCGCGGAGAAATCGGCACCTCAACGCCCGTTTTCGGGTTGCGACCGATTCGCTTACTCTTCTGACGAACATTAAACGTACCGAACGAAGATAACTTGACGGTCTCACCTCTCGCTACACTGTCCGATATTTCCTTCAGTACCAGTTCAACCAGGGCAGATGACTTCGAACGTGAAAGCCCCACTTTCCGATACACTGCATCGTATAGCTCAATCCTCGTGACAGTCTTTCCAGCACCGGGCATAGGTTTCTCCAAATGCATTCGTCAGAATAACGGTATCGAAACGTCCGGAGCAAAACATAATGTCAATCAAAAAACCAGTGTTGATAGCTTACCTACGATGACCAAGGCTGATCCCGAGCTTCAAAGCCTTCTGACGCAATGAACCTTCCGTTCTCTTGGTCAGCTTCATAATCTTGGCGATTGGCGTTTTCGCTTTTGAATAAGCCCGTAAGTCCTTCACATCGACCTTGGTATATTCCCGTCGAACGATCTTCTTTGCTTTCTTGGCCACTTCGATCTCCATTTTGATTCGTTGCGGCTTTCTAGCACAGTTGCTCAAAGTGACAATTGACGTCAGCAGGTCGTTCGATTGCGGATTCCATAATTGTTGGTTTGAAGCCTTACCGATCCTTGATTTGATTAAAGCATCTTGCTGAATGCACCGCTAGGCAGGCTAGCGCCAAACCCGATCTCCGATTGGATCAAACGCCACTGAAACGGACAATCCACACGATGTCCGCTTTCTCTCCGATAGCGACCGTTGAGCGGACATGCGATGAGGTCCGGTTCGTAGCCAATATGCGACGTCAGTTCGAAATGAAAAAGGGCCGCCATGCGCCGAGCTTGCGCGAGTCGAACAAGTTGCCGTTGGCGACGATGTATCACGACATCTGCTGACCTTGGGCCACGTCAACCTTGGCCTCGCGCAGACGCGAGCATAGGTTGGTGGCAGCCGGTATGTCAGGCACGACCTGACCGAGGAAGGCCTTGCTCTGGCGAAACACATGGTGGTCGCGATCGCGCCGAAGATGCGGGAACGATGCGATGACCGTAGGACTGCGCTTGTCGCGATGCAAAAAGGAATATCGGGGGGATCAGCCATGCATTTTGTGAATGCCGGGAACCAAAACTTTGTGGGAACGTTCCAGCGTTGCCAGTGCCGTGTGGAACTCGCGAGGGTCCAATGGAAACGCACGACCTGAAATCGATGCCCTTAGAGGAGCTATGGAAGCTCCATGAGCAGATAATCGTCCGACTGGGCAGCAAACTCGTGGCGGAAAAGGCCAAGCTTGAGGAACGCCTGCATCAGCTGCGGCCGCAAGACCATCGCATGCGCCGCCCCTACCCGAAGGTATTTCCTAAATATCAAAATCCGACAAATCCGACCGAAACTTGGTCAGGGCGCGGGAGGCACCCACGTTGGCTCAGTCCACAGCTTGGGTCCGGAAAAACACTCGACGATTTCCGAATTCATAATTCTTCACGCTCGTGAAAATAACCTCCGACGGTAGTCTCTATCGACAGAGTTGATTGTATCGATCAGCAGTTGCGCCAACCGCGGCGACGTCTTTCAACGTGATTTTCCTTCTGCTTATCGGCTGCGATCGTCGGCCCACAGCTTTGCTCTCTTGAGCCGCTGGCGTCAGCTGGCTTCTGGGTTGGAGCGGCAGCGATCTATCGGCCTCCTCTGCTTTCCTGACCTGCTCGCGCAGTTCGTCCAATTCGCGTAGCTGAGCAATGAGATTAGCCGTCGCGTCGGAGATGGCTGCCAGGCGCTGAAGTGTACTCATTGGAACACCCCAAAACTTACGAACTTGACTATCAGTGGGCGTAGGAAACCCCTGTTTGCGCGAAGTATATAGTCGCCGCGACGCGCGTCTGTGATATGAATCATAATAACGCAACTTTTTAGGTCCTTCTGAACGATTGTTCCATCCATGGCGGCGCGAAAGCCCTCACCGATGACCAGAAGTAATGCGACCGGTGTGCCCTCCGAGCGCAGATTCTTCGGCATATTGCCTAACCTGCCGATCCAGTTTTCTGAGAGCTTGTTGGCAAACGCGAAGCCGCGATCGCTCGCCGAAAGAGAAGTGCTATTCGAGGCTGGCGACGTCGCCGACGGTTGCTATCGGCTTGAACAGGGCCTGCTCAAGGTCAGCATCACTTCGCCTCAAGGTGACGAGCGGATACTGACGATCCTTGGCCCAGGCTCGATCGTCGGAGAACTCGCGATCATTGACGGGCTGCCGAGATCGGCCACCGTGGTGGCGATCCGGGACTGCAAGCTGAGCTTCATCAGCCGGGAAGCGTTCGTCAGTTACCTACGAGAACATCCCGAAATCTACAGCGATCTCGTCTCCACCCTGGTGTCACGCCTGCGCGAGGCCGATCATGCGATGGCAGCAGCAAGCTTCCTGACGGTAAAGGCCCGGGTTGCGCGCGCGCTGCTCGAACTTGCGGAGCATCTCGGTCGGGAAACGGAATCCGGACGAACTGTCATTCTCCACAAGATCAGGCAGAGCGATATCGCGGCAATGGCGGGCGTTGCGCGCGAAAACGTAAGTCGAACCCTGACCGAACTGAAGCGGCGCAATTTGATCGGTCAATCATCCAGCTATTATTTCATCAACGACAAGCAAAAACTTCTGCGCGAGACCGAAGATATCGTGTGAGGTGTGCGCGCGCCGCAAGCGCCCACGCGGCAGCCGTACCGCCAATCGATGAAATGAAATCGCGCCGTCTCCTGATGCGCGCCCCGAAGACCAAGGCATCCTACCATCGCACGATGCCATACAGGGAGGGATCGAGACGGCATGGTCGAAGTCCGAGTTGGGTCAAAGTCAGAAGAACTCAGCATGAGCACATGTCGTCCAAGTTGCCCCTGAAAGCGGACGTCGCTCGATGCAGTTGGCATGTGTCAAATGTGTGGACGGCTCCGGATTGGCAAGAGCTTTCTTCACGTTTTGCAGCATTGGTCGGTGCAGCCATGTGTTCGGCCTTTTGATGCGGTTCGCATGACCGCTGGCCATAATGCCCTCCGCAGATTTGGTCCCGACCAAACCCTCGCATTCAAGAATGCCTTGGCACATGTGGGTTGTCCTGATCGCTGGATCGACCGGCTCTGCATTACGTGCTGTTCGCCCTCCCAACCTTCACATCACGCCAGTTGCCCGGCGCGATCTCGTTTATCGCGCAAGCGCGACGGGTTCCTTGTAT
>JBARMF010000198.1:0-2665 GCA_049802315.1 Candidatus Udaeobacter sp. | reverse complement strand
CAGAATGACAGCAGGTATTGGTCGTAGGAAAGATCCGCCTTTTGGAGATCAGTCTCGAACCGTGTTCGTCCCTTGCCTAACGATTCGCTCGATGAGTTGCGGATACGCCAGCCCTGACTTTCCGGCTGCAAGCGCAAAGTCTTCGTCGTCAGCGAGAATGGGGTTCGGGTTCGCCTCGATAAAATAGAGCTTGTTCTCGGGCGTCAGTCGCAGATCGATTCGCGCGTAGCCGTCAATTGTCAGCAATCGGTAAATCTCTTTACATTTTTCCTCGATATTACTGACGAGCGCGGGGTCGAGATTTTCGGCGAACTGGTTCTCCAGCCCCCATCGTTTTCGATATTCTTCGTCCCATTTGGCTTTGTAAGTAGCGATTTTCGGTTCGTCGGGCGGCACTTCGCGGAAGACAAGTTCGCGAATCGCAAAAACCGTCAATCGCACATTGCCCATCAGACTTACGTAAAGCTCGCGACCTTCGATGTATTCCTCTGCAATAACGTCACTATTGTGTTTCTCGTGAATGAAACTTACGCGTTCGCGAAATTGCTCGTCATTTCCGACGAATGATGCTTGTGAAATCCCGTACGACGCCTCTTCTTTCACTGGCTTCACGATGAGCGGAAACTTCGGCTTCTTCAGGCGCGCGATCCGCTGCCCGCGCGGAATGACCACGAAATTCGGTACGTGAATGCCGTGATAGTGCAGGATCTTTTTTGAGATGCCTTTGTGTTTGCAAAGCGTCAGCCCTGTCGAACCGCAGCCGGTGAACGGCAGGCCTTGCATTTCGAAAAATGAAACAATGTTTTGGTCAAATTCAGACTTGTTCCTGAATTGTTCGACCAAATTGAAAAGGACATCAGGCGCGCACGTCTCCAGTTTTTGCCGTACCAGATCGACATCGTCATAGATGGCCAGGTGCTCCGGTGTGTGCCCCATCGCGCCGAGCGCGTTCGTCACATCCGCCTCGGTCTTCCACTCTTTCGTTTTCAGTTCGTCACTAAAATCCTGATCAACTGTCGTAGGACTTGTGCCGTCGAACAGAACGAGAACTTTGAGCTTCTTCTTCATGTTAGGTCATTCCGAGCGGAGCGAAGCGCAGTCGAGGAATCCCGCGGGAACACCTTAAGGTTTTGCAACGGGATGTCTCGACTTCGCTCGACATGACGGATTATTTGGTGCGCTTGAATTTGCCGGTGAAAAGATAATTCATCACCAGTGTCGTGATGAAAGCGGTAACACGAAAATCCTGCTGAGGATCGTCATTCAGCACATGCAATCCAAGTTCATCACACCGGCTCGTAAGCCTCGCCAGGAGCTGGTTCACGGGGAATTTCTTTTCGTTTGTCCATTGGCAAATCGCATTCAGTAATCGCCGCCTTCGCCGGCGCAAATAGGCGCCCGCCTTGATGCCAGCCGGCGCGCCAAACAACTGGCGCAGATCGGCGTCGTAAAAATCTGGATACGTATCTTCGTTAAGCTTACGTTTGCGCGCGTAATAGTTTTTGAGCTTTACGTTGAGACAATCGTAATCCGCAACGCGATATCTTGGCGTGTGCACGGGCGGCATGCCCGCCAATGAGCGCATCAGCTCATCAATGTATTCCATTTTTCGCAGCGCCGGCCAGTCAGCATAATTCTTGCGCCAATCGAGCTCCGGCGTGAGCCAGACCGCAAATGTCTCGGCGAAATCCTCGTCCGGATGACTCTGCGCGTACCAATCCTCAAGGTGAACGACGTAACTACGGCTGAATGGGCGTGGCCGGTAAGTGTCCGGTGTTTCCTCCCGCGATGTTTGCCCGAAACAGTTCTTCCATTTTTTCCGACGCGTCAGTTGATAAGCGTACATGTAAGCGTGCCCCGCTTCATGACGCATTAGCTTCATGAACCATTCCGGCGTCCCGCCTTCGACTTCTAGCATCATCGTGCGCTCGAGCGCGCGCAGCCGGTCGTGGACCAGAAAGAATGGAACGAAGATCGCAGCAACACCCACCGGCACGAACCATTCATCACCGACATGGCACGGTGGGTGAAACATCAAGCCTTTTGCCGTAAGCTCATCGTACAGTTGTCGGATCAGCGGCTCCAAGGGGGTGCCCTCGAGGCGTAGCCCGAGTGACAAGATGCGGCGCTCGAGAAGTTCCGCATCATTCAACGACGCCCAGTCGGCAGCCTCCATTTGGCGCATGCTACCACCTAGAAAACCGGTGTCACGCCCTTGCGGGAAGTACAAAGAAACAATGGTGACTTTTGGTATTCCTTAGTTGAGAATCGGGACGGAACTGGCAAACACTGCCAGCCTTGCCGGGGTTTGGCGCTTTGGGCCTGTCTCGATCCAAAATTGTTCAGGATTCTTGTCGAAACTCCTTAGCGAGAGGCACCTGCCTCTCCTCGGTTCACGTCTGAGAGGCCGTCTAAGGCGTCCCGACCTTGCACAATTACTATAAAATATTTATAATCACTTCTCACACTCGTAGAAGGACTTACAACTGAAATCGCCGACCGACGCTGGACAAGCACGGAAACGGCTGTACATGAAGGGCCGATGAAATTGATCGACGCGCCGATTCGCGCTGCCCGCTGGGGCGGGCGAGCGGCATAGAGGCTCGTTAGATTTTCGCCAAGTTGGAGCCCGCAATTCGCGGCACCCCAGTGGTCGAATCTTACC
>JBARMF010000197.1:0-7018 GCA_049802315.1 Candidatus Udaeobacter sp. | reverse complement strand
GAATCGAAGCCATAACGCCAGCCGATCTCGATGCCCTGACTTAATCGACCCGCAAGTTTCAGTCCCCCGCGAGCGAGTGCGAATCTTGTGCTGCCATTGTTCTTCAAGCACTCATGTTCGTCCGCCGTGTATCCGCTTCTGTCGGCGTTTACCAATGAAGCTGAGGTTGCCGCTTTCGCGAAGCAATCCAGAACGAAGCCGCGGACAAGTCCGATGACATCGCGACGGTTCGTTTCGTGAAAGATGGCGTGGTAAGCGTCCGGGAAAATCTCGAAGCGCTTGTGAGTCGAAGAAAGTCGATCAAAAAACTTTTGCTGTGCTTTAAGACTAACAACCCAATCTTTTCCCGCGCCAATCATCAGCGTCGGCGTTTGAATCGCACCGGCATCGGCAAGCAACCGTTTCGAGGTGTCGTGAAGGTCGAGAAGAACGTTGACCGCGATTTGCCGGAAGATGAGCCGATCGGAATCGTAGCGAGCAGCTTGTTCACGATCGTGCGTGAGCATTTTCGATTTCACATAGCTCTTCACGAATCGCGGTCGAAGGATTCGCAGCGCCGGAATTGCGAACGGGACGTAGAGCTTCACGTGAAATGCCGCCGTTGCCAAAATCATGGCGCGGATCGGCGGTGCGTAATCGTGGATCCAGGCTGTGACGGTGACGGCAGCGAGACTGTGCGCGAGCACGATCATGTTTTCGATCGGGATGCCAAACGTCTCCGCAACATGACGCGCAAAGGCGTCCACATCTTTGATCACGTCGTGAAGACTCTTTGCCGCTCCGCGATCTCCTGGCGAACGCCCATGACCGCGCGCGTCCCACGCGAAGATTGAAACGTCGTCGAGGTCTAGCGAATCGACTGTTTCTTGCCAACGACCGGAATGCTCATGGCCACGATGAAAAAGCAGCAGCGCTCTGTTCGATGCTTTATTTGGAATCCACGAGCGATAAAATAGCTCGGCACCGTCCCAACTAGTGAAAGTTCTTTCAGTGGCTTCCATTTGTCGGGCGCAATTGGTTCACCGCATCGCGCAGTTCGGCGGCAATGGCGCAAATATCGATTTTGTCTGTTCCGCGATCGCGATAATTGCGAGGCGTTCCAACAATCAATCGAACTTTTCGCGGGCGCGGAAATCGTTTGCCTTTAGGCCATGCCTGAAATGATCCATCGACGAAACACGGCGCAACGGCGACTTCCGTTCCCGCAACAAGCGCGCCGATTCCCGATTTGAATTCGCCAACTTCGCCGGTTGTCGATCTTGTGCCTTCCGGAAAAATAATCAGGATGGTTCCTGGATTGGCGAGCAATTCCCGGCATAGCGACAGGCTTTGTCGCACGCGCGCTTGTCTCGCAAACGGCAGCGCGTTCACGAGTATCGCGGCGGCCCAAAGTCGCGGGATGCTTTGGAAAAAATAATCAGACGCCGCCGCTGGAAACGCGCGATGCAATTTGCGCAGCGGCAACGCCGCGAGCAGACAAAGCGTGTCGATATGACTGCAATGATTCGCGACGATAACAAGTGAGCGGTTGGTCCGCAGGTTTTGGTGCCCAACAATTTCGAAATGGTTGTAGATGTGCAGCAACTCTCGAATGATCAACGCGCCGAGCGACCGCAATCCGTAAACGATCATGTCCGGCTCGCGCGGGAATTGACGCAGACGATCGACCGGAACTTGATCGACATCGCGCACGGAGTCGTAAAGCCGCTTTCTCATCGGAGCGGATAATAATACCCGGCCATGTGCATGAACAACGGCGCCGCGTAAACCAAACTGTCGATCCGATCCAGAATTCCACCGTGACCGGGAATAGTCGCAGCCATGTCTTTGGTGCCGATGTCGCGCTTAATCACGCTAATCGAAAGATCGCCAAGTTGCCCGCCAATTCCAACGATCAAGCCGGTCAGAATTAGTTGCCACGGTCCAAAGAATGGAAACGAGAAGCGAAGAAGCCATGGCAGAATCATAGCGACACCCAGCGCTCCGAGCGCGCCTTCCCAGGTTTTGTTCGGACTGATTTCGCTGCGCAACGGATGGCGGCCGAAAATTTTTCCGAAAACAAAGGCCGCGACATCAGTCAATCCCGTCGCGAAAGTAATATAGCAAATAAAGCCGTAGGCGTTGCGAGCGTTCGCGATAAATCCCAGGTGACCGAACATCCAGCCGATGTAGACAAAACCGATAATGGCGAGCGATATATGTTGCAGCTCGCCGCGGGCGCGATTGCGCAAAATCGGAATAAGCAGGATCAACGCGATCGCGAACGCCGGCACGGCGACAAAGAATCCGTACCAGCCCGTGCCCTGTTCTTCGCCACGCGGATCCGAAATTAGTGAGGCGATTCCGACAGTAACGATTCCGGCATAAACCGCGCCGGTCATCCACGAGTCACGATACAATCCCGATGCCTGCGCGAATTCCTTGAAAGCGTAGATCGCAAGCAATGTGACGCCGGCGATCATTGGTATGCGTCCCAGAAAGACAACGATGAAACCGATTCCGGCGATGAGAATCCACGACCGATACGTCTTGAACATCGACACAGTTTCCTTTTTCAAAACGAATCGTAGAAAGCCGAGCAACGCGCCGGCGATTGCGAGGGAAATCAAAACGATCCAGAAGTAAGCGCGGAAAACAGGATCGTGCAGCGCGATCTGCGGCGACATCACCGCTTATCTTGCAGCGCGGTGGTGATGCGTTTCAAGCGAACAACGATTGTTTCAACACAACCAGCGATGACGACAAGGCAGGTCCAATCAAAAATGGTGAGAGTCGCGGATGATTGTGGCGGCAGAAAAAACGTGAACCATGCGCCGATATGCAACGCGACCATGCGCCAGGGCTTCGACATAATTCCGCCAAACTGGCGTTGAACGCCGAGCGCTTGTCCAAACAGACCGAAGTACGAGGTGAGCACCGCGAAAATTGCTGCCCAATATCCGATCAACGGATTCATCAACCCGCTGTGCGCAATCCCAACGAAAATCACGATATCGGAAATGCGATCGGGCAGATCGTTCAGGATTTCACCACGACGGCTCGCCTTCCCTGCCGCGAACGCGACCAGACCGTCGAGCATGTTGAACCAGAGCCGCAAATAACAAAAAAGCGGCGCGATGATAAGTAGCCAACGTCTCGCGCCCGATTTCCAAAAACAAATTGCTGCGATCAACGCCGCTACGATCGACAAATACGAAATCGCATCGGGATGAATTCCATGACGCACACAGAACCGCGTCGCAGCATCTCCAGTTCGCCGAAACACTGCCGCGATTGGCCGCCGCGAAGAAAGCTGGTAACTCGACATCGCCGCCATTTTGTAAAGCAGCGACTCCGTCTGGCAACACAAACTACGATAGAGTTAGTGCGAATTGAAAAAACCGGCGGGTGCAGGGTCGCCCTAAAACCTGTCAGTTTGCTGAAGAGCGGCACCGTTGTGCAGCGGCTGATGGTACGCCGGACCTCAGCAAAGGATTCCTCGAGCCACGTCCGGATGAAGCCGAATGAAATTTGTTGCCATCGGCTCGAAACTCGTTTACTAGCCGATTGTTCTGGGGGGAACAGCCGCCCCTTACACCCGTCGGGTGTGGGGGGCGGTCATTTTTTGATCAAAGCCCGCCGATAAGAGCCGCGCTACGAGATTGAACCAACGGTGCGGCCCTCCAATCTTCGACCTTATCCTTGGCTGTGACTCTGGTTAACGGACTGCTGGTGACCTTGGGAGACAGTGACGTTGCGGAAAACATTCCCCCCAGGTGGAACCCTACCGCCCTTGGCGTCTTTTTTCGGTTTCAGATCCCGGACTTTGACCTTTTCTTTGGTTTCTTTTCTCTGTGCCATTTTTTTCTTTCCTAATTTGGGGTTGGTTTGTCGTTTTATTGTGTCGGGCACACTGAAGAGTACTTAATCCTCAACAGTGCAGTTCCTACCCAGTTACCCGTCC
Organism: Candidatus Udaeobacter sp.; assembly: GCA_049802315.1. GTDB lineage: Bacteria > Verrucomicrobiota > Verrucomicrobiia > Chthoniobacterales > UBA10450 > Udaeobacter. Next base: position 3,075 of record JBARMF010000197.1, on the reverse strand, counting down.
CATCTTTTGTTAACGCTGTGATGATTCTGCTGTCGCGTCTGGGTGTTGACTTTGGTACTGACGTTTTGGACTACTCCGCCCTTGGCGTCTTTTTTCGGTTTCAGGTCTCGGACTTTGATCGTTAACTTGGTTTCTTTTCTCTGTGCCATTTTATTTTTCCTAGCTCTAGCTATTGGTTTTGGGTTGTTTCTCGTTGGGTTGTGTCGGTGACACACCGAAAGGTAATTGACACCCGCCCTTAACGTCCTTTTGCGGAATCAGGTCGTCGAGGCGAATCAATTTATCTTTTGTGCGCTTACGCCTTATTTCTGATTCTGCGGCGGGCGCGTCCTTTTTGTTCTTCGGTGTATTCACCTTGTTTCTCTACTGATATCAGCATCCGTGCCAAGTCGCCTCCGGCGGGGATAAAGGCAGAGATGCTCTCTACGTTTGTTGTTAGACCAGAGACACTTGTGCAGCCAATTATTTCTCCGATTGCCAAATCAGCTACTCCCTCTTAACCGAAATTCCAACTTCATTATTACGCCGTCTCGCCTCAAATTTAGACCAATGGTGCTTTATTTTTGAGCATATCTCGGAGATAGCGGGAGAGAGTCGAGCGAGAAATACCGAGTAATCGTGCCGCGCGTCGTTGGTTCTGATTTGCTTGATCATAAACGAATCGAACATGGCGTTGCATCGCCTGTTCGAGTGAGAGGTCATTACCCGCGTCAGCATCCTGGTGATTGCCCGCGAGCAGCGGCGCTGGTTTGTCAGTTCCTGTTGGCGCCCGATCGGGCTTGAGATCGGAAGGGAAAACGACATGCTCGGGTAGAATCACGGAACTATTGCAAAAGAGAGTCATGGTCCGCACCGTGTGACTCAACTCTCGCAAATTACCAGGCCAATCGTGACGAAGCAGCTTCTCCATCGCTTCAGGATGAATGGCGGTGATGTGTTTGCCTTCTTTAGCTCCCGCGGCTTGCAATTCAGTGGCAATCAATACCGGCAGCTCTTCAAGTCGTTCTCGAAGCGGAGGAATAAGCAGGGTAAGCCCGTTAAGTCGTTGATAGAGGTCTTCTCGAAGTTTTCCGAGGCGGACCCTTTCTCGCAGGGAACAATTCGACGCGCAGATGATTCGCGCATTGGACGTGAGCATTCGCTCGGAGCCGAGGCGCTCAAACTCGCCGTATTCCAGAACGCGCAGGATTTTTACCTGTGCCAGAGGACTCATTTCCGAGATTTCATCTAGAAAAAGCGTGCCTTCGTTGGCGAGTTCGAATTTTCCTTTAACGGTTTGTTGTGCGCCGGTAAAAGCTCCGCGTTCGTGACCAAATAACTGACTCTCGAGCAACGTGTCGCTAATCGCCGAGGCATTAAATGCGATGAACGAGCGATTTGCTCGCGCTGACGAATTATGGATGGCTTGGGCAAGCTAGGTTTTGCCCGTGCCAGTCTCACCGAGCAGCACAACTGGCACTTCGGACCTCGCGGCGAGCGCGGCCAACTGGAGGCAACGCGCCATGGCCTCGTTACTCGTAGTTAGGTTTTCGAGCCTTAACTTGGATGGCCGTGCCTGCATCAGTGGTTATTGCTTTATGCTCTCACGTAATCGCCGAATGGGTTCAAATGCATATTCAATCAGCGTCCGGCTACCGACAATGATATGCGCGTCGCCCTTCATTCCAACGCGCAGAGGCAGAGCTTTTCCTGCTCGTGAAGAGATTTCATAGCTATCAAGTGATCCTAGTGCTACGAAACGGGATCCTTCAGGGGTGGTAACGGCCGATGGACTGATCACGTCGACCTTTCCAGTTATGGTGCCGTAACGTTGGTAAGGAAACGCTTCGAAAAAGTAGCGGACGCGCTGAGCCACAGCGAGCCTGGGAAGACCGACTTCATTTAACATCATGCGAGCGAGTGGCTTCGAACCTTTCGGGGCCAACTGGCAGAGCACTTGTCCCTGCTGAACAAAACTCCCGGTGGTTCGCTGGTCCATTGAGATAACCACTCCTTCGTAGGGACTGCGAATCGTCAACAGATTGTGTTGAGTGTTTTCCAGGTCTGTTTTCAGAGCCCCGATACGCATCTTTAGCTTTTCAATTTCAGCCTGTTCCTCACCTCGCTGGCGAGCATGCTCCGTTTCCATTCGCTCGCGATCAAGGGTGACCTGCTGAAAGGTCCGTTGGGCCACGCTCAAATCTTTCTCCGACCCGGCTAAATCCAGCTTCAACTTTATAAGGTCGATCTCCGACTCGCCGCCCTGTTTGGCTAGCTTCTCCATTCGTGTAACTAACTCGCGGCTGGTCGCCGCGTGGCTTTCGCGAAACTTTATCTCGCTTTTGGCCTGCTCCATCTCCTCGCTTTTAATTCCAACTTGTGAGGCGAAAGCGCTCTCGTTTCGGTTGAGGCTTTCCTGCTTTGACCGTAGGTCTTCGGTGAGCGTGCGAGACTGTGTATCCCAGCCGCCGATCTCGTCGGAGCGTAGAACAAACAAATCGTCGCCGGCTTTTACAGGTTGGCCTTCCTCGACAACTACCCGGCTAATTATGGCCTGCCGCGGAGCTTGGATCGGAGCCGCACCCGTTGCGGGTATTAGAACGAAGCGGCAATCAACCGTTTCCGGCAATCGCATTACAATAGCGATCAGCAAGGCACAGAGAAACGCCGCAATCAACAGCCAGGCTGTCCAGCGAATGATCCAACGAGGCGGCTCCTGTGGTGCTAGCTCGGGTTCCGCGTCGAGTGAGTCACGTTGAGTCAATTGCGCGCTCATCGAAATCTCTTTTAGATCCCGAGTTGCTGGCTCGAAAGGTAGTAATACAAACCACGCTGCGCCATTAGCTCATCATGGGTGCCAATTTCGGCAACACTGCCTTTTTCAAGTACGACGATGGAATGCGCTTCTCGAATGGTGCTCAAACGATGCGCAATTACAATCGTCGTCCGGCCGGCGAGTAATCGAGCGAGGTTGTCCTGGATCGCCCGTTCGGATTCTGTATCCAGCGCGCTTGTTGCCTCGTCAAAGATCAACACCGGCGGATTGTTATAGATCGCTCGCGCGATGGCGATGCGCTGCTTCTGACCGCCGGACAG
>JBARMF010000196.1:0-4986 GCA_049802315.1 Candidatus Udaeobacter sp. | reverse complement strand
GCCAAGGTCGAAAAATTTCCTCAAGAATTCGATATCGACATGATCCGCTGCATCTATTGCGGGATGTGCGAAGAAGTTTGTCCCGAGCAGGCGATTTTTTTGCGCAAAGATTACGCCATCACCGGCTTCACGCGCGCCGACATGGTGCATCACAAGGAAAAACTCCTGGAGATCGGCGGAGTAATGCACGGCGTGGTACTGAAATGGAACGAAAAAAAGTAGCCGCGGTCATTCCGAGCGAAGGCGAGGGACCAAAAAAAATGCAACGTCTATGTTCCCCTGTTTTCGCTCGAGAGATCCTTCACTTCGTTCAGGATGACAGAACGGACGGTGGAGTAATGCACGGCGGAGTTCGCAAATGGAACGAAAAGAAATGAGCAGAAGTAGCGTGACGGGATATTCGAGTGCTGGAGTGTTGCGGACAACGACAAATCCATTCCTCCATCACTGCATTACTCCAGCAATGCCTTAACCGATGTCGCCGTTTTTATTTTGGATTTTTGCAGTGCTGACCGTGACATTCGGTGCGGCTGTCGTCCTTAACCGGAACCCCGTCGCGAGCGCGCTGAGTCTGGTTGTTTCCTTTCTCGGGTTGTCAGCGCTGTTCATGTCGCTCGACGCGTTTTTCGTCGGCATCATTCAAGTATTGGTCTATGCAGGCGCCGTAATGGTGCTCTTTCTTTTCATCATCATGTTGCTCGACATCCGCGTCGAAGAACGGCGCCGGATCAACTGGGTCGCCGCCGTGGGCGGCATCGGGGTGACCGTGATCTTACTGATTCAGATCTACGTTGTGATTGAGCACTTTCAATCTGCGCGACGGACTTTTCCGCCTCTAGTAGCATCGACAACGGATGACGTGTGGCACATCGGCTGGCTACTTTTCAACAACTACAATCTGCCCTTCCAACTCATCGGCGTCCTGGTCCTTGTAGCCACGGTCGGGGTAGTCCTCCTGAGCCGGCGAGAACCACGGTAACATGATCACGCTCGGCGATTATTTGGTCGTAAGCGCGATCCTTTTCACGATCGGTTTCGCCGGCGTGATTTTACGTCGAAACCTCATCGTTATTTTGATGTCGCTCGAGCTAATGTTGAACGCGGCCAACCTGTCGCTCGTGGCTTTCTCGCGATTTCGCGTCGGTGCTAATGGGCTGCCGGATTACAACGCGCAGGTGTTCGTTTTTTTCGTCATCACCGTGGCGGCGGCTGAAGTAGCGATCGGGCTCGCGCTTCTTGTCGCGCTGTATCGCGCGAGGCAAACGACGGATGTCGCCGACATCAGCAGTCTAAAGTTCTAGGCCCACGAAGCATGCAAGTTAATGACGAATGTCTAATGACAAATGACGAAGGAAGTTCAAATGACGAATGACGAAAATTCGCGACACGACAGTGTGACGCATTCGTCATTCGTCATTCGTCATTATTTCGTCATTCGTCATTCGTCATTCGTCATTTGATCGGATGAACTCATTCTATCCGTGGCTGATTCTTCTCGCGCCGTTCGCAAGCGCCACAGTCATCACGTTCTTCACGCTCCGATGGAAATCATTTAGCAGTACAATTTCCATCACTGCGGTGCTGATAAGTTTTTGTTGCAGTTGCTTCGTCTTCGCTCAATCAGCCACGTCGGCACCTGAGTTCGTATGGCTCGATCTCCCGCCGCTGTTTCGCGTGCCGCTCGGCCTAACACTTGATCAGTTGAGCAGGACGATGGCCGTTCTGGTTTCCGGCGTCGGAGCGCTCATTCACATTTATTCGCTCGGTTACATGCGGGACGACGAAGGTAAGTCCCGTTATTTCGCGGCGTTGTCACTCTTCATGTTCGCAATGCTGGGCATCGTTTTTGCGAACAATTTCGTGATGCTGTTCATCTTTTGGGAATTGGTCGGATTTACATCGTATGTCTTGATCGGTCATTGGTTCTTTCGAGACGCTGCAGCCGACGCTGCGAACAAAGCATTTATCACCACACGGATTGGCGATTTCGGATTTATGACTGGCATCCTGATGATTTGGATGGCCACCGGCTCAGTCGTGTTTGTCGAAGTCGCGCCGCGAATCTCAATGTCAGGTGGCCACGCATCGTTTGTTGCGATTGTCGCGCTTTTAATTTTCTGCGGCGCGGTCGGCAAATCTGCCCAATTTCCGCTACACGTGTGGTTGCCGGACGCGATGGAAGGTCCGACGCCAGTCTCGGCGTTGATCCACGCGGCGACGATGGTTGCAGCCGGCGTTTACATGCTGGTGCGCGTCGCGTTCATCATTCAAGCATCACAAACGGCACTTCTGGTCGTGGCGTGGATCGGAACCATCACCGCGGTGATGGCCGCTTTGATCGCGACGCAGCAAGACGACATCAAACGCATTCTCGCCTATTCCACGCTGTCACAACTCGGTTACATGGTGATGGCTGTGGGTCTCGCCTCAAACCAGGCCGCCATGTTCCACCTTTTCACTCACGCGTTTTTCAAGGCGCTCCTGTTTCTTGCCGCCGGCTCGGTCATCGTCATGCTTCATCACGAGCAGAACATCTGGAAGATGGGCGGTCTCCGTCAAAGACTTCCAATCACGTTTGCCACCTTCGGCGCGGGCGCGCTGGCATTGATCGGCTGTCCACCGTTTAGTGGATTTTTCAGTAAGGACGCGATTCTCGCGGTCGCCTACGAACACAACCTGCCGATTTTCGCCGTGGCATTGTTCACTGCGTTCCTAACTGCTTTCTACGTGATGCGCATGCTTGTCATTGTCTTCTTCAGTAACCCACGCAGCGACGCCGCGCGCGAAAGCCGTGAATCATCGCCCGTTATGACGGTGCCGTTGATCGTGCTCGCAATTCTCGCAACGCTCGGCGGATTTGCCTTTTTCGCTCGAAACTTTCTCACACTCCCAACCGAAGAAGCAGCGGTCCTTGTTCCTGTGCTAGCCATCATCGCACTGATTGTCGGAGTTGGACTCGCGATCGCTCTTTACCGCCGATGCGCCACTGAACCGATCAACATCGAGTTGTTGCGTCGCAAGTTCTACGTTGATGAGTTTTACGGCTGGCTCATTTGTTGGACGCAGGAGCTGCTAGCTCGTGTGGCAGCCTTCGTTGATCGCTGGGTCATCGATGCAGGCGCGGTCGGCGGAAGCAGTCGAGGCGTCTGGGGGATCGGCGCAGTCTTGCGACTAATCCAAGTCGGAAACCTTCAAGCGTACGCGTTCCTCTTTGGCTTGGGAGTTGTCGCACTGATTTATTTTGTCGTGCTTCGATAGACCACCCACAAAATGACGAATCACGAAGAAGTGAACAAACCGCTGTCATTCCGAGCGAAGTCGAGGAATCCCCTCGGCGAAACCTCAAAGGCAGCTCAACGGGATCCTTCGACTGCGCTTCGCTCCGCTCAGGATGACTTTGCGTCGATCATTCGTGCTTCTTCATTTCTTCGTCATTCGCCATTCGTCATTCGTCATTCTCATACGTAATGGTTTTATTCGTCATTTTTTGTCCCATCGTTGCGGCCGTCCTGATTATGCTTGGCGCGCCGGCACGGAAAACTGCGCTGGCCGCGTCGGTTTTGACGTTTGCAGTGGCGCTATTTTTGTTCGCGTCTCTTGAGCACGGTAACGCTGACTTCCAACACGTCACATCGTTTAGCATCTCTCCCGATTGGCGGTTGAGCTTCGCCACTGGCGTCGACGGTTTGAGCGCAATCATGGTGCTGCTCGCCAGCATCGTCACGCTGGCTGCAGTTTGGTTCGCTGGTTCAATAGAGAAATTTGAAAACGCGTTTTATTCCTGTCTTCTGTTCATCTCTGGCGGCGCGATCGGAGCATTTGCTTCAATCGATCTATTTTTCTTTTACGCGTTTCACGAACTCGCGCTGATTCCCACATTTTTGTTGATCGGCATCTGGGGCAGCGAGAATCGGGTTGCAGCAGCCTGGAAAATTACGATCTACCTGGCCATCGGCAGTTTCATTCTGCTACTTGGCCTGATCTTGCTTTACCAAAGCTTTCCGCTCTCCTCGCGGAGTTTTGATATTCGCGTGTTGCGGACTGCAGCTGGAATGGGCCAGATCGCTCCGGACGCGCAACGGCATGTTTATCTGTTGCTGCTTATCGGTTTCGGGATTCTCATCTCGCTCTTTCCATTTCACACGTGGGCGCCGGAAGCCTATGCCGCCGCGCCGCCGCCCGCTGCAATGCTACACGCTGGCGTGTTAAAGAAATTCGGACTGTACGGGTTCTTGCGCCTGGCCATTCCGATGCTACCCGAAGGCGCCCGTCACTGGGCGACTCTGCTCGTCGTGCTGTTACTCGGCAACATCATCTACGTCGGACTGGTTACCATCGCCCAGAAGCGGCTCGATTGGATGCTCGGTTATTCAAGCGTGATGCACATGGGCTACGTTTTTCTAGGCATCGCCAGCTTTGGGGTTCTCGGCGTGACGGGCGCCGTTGTGTTGATGTTCGCTCACGGTCTTTCAATCGCGTTGCTGTTTGGCATCGCAGGCGAATTGCGCCGGCGAACGGGCACCTTGGCTTTCGATGAGCTCGGAGGACTCGCGAGGGTGATGCCTTTCGCCGGACTAGTTTTCGGATTTGGCGTGTTCGCCGCAATCGGTCTCCCGGGCTTTGCCAATTTCGCCGGGGAGATCATGATCTTTTTTGGCGCGTTCAGGAACGGCTGGGAAATCGGGCAGTTTCACATTTTCCAAATCGCCACGGTGCTTGCGCTATGGGGCGTGGTGCTCTCGACAGTTTATATGTTGCGCGCTTATCGCAAGACGTTCATGGGCTCTGTTCGCGCGCAATGGCAAAAGCTGCCCGATCTTAGCCCGGCGTTACGGATACCTGTTACGCTGCTTGTGGCAGCACTTCTTTGCTTTGGATTTTTTCCGCAATTGTTTGTGCGAAATGTGGCGCCGGCTTTCGGGACTTTTCTCTCTGCGAATACAAGCCATTTCGCAAACAGGCAGCGTTATAGTCACGGCACTGTTA
>JBARMF010000195.1:0-4487 GCA_049802315.1 Candidatus Udaeobacter sp. | reverse complement strand
GTGAACGCCGGTGCGCAAAGGATGAAGATGCTTACTGGTCTGCTCCGTTTGCGCCAGGTCTGTTGCGATCTGCGGCTGCTTAAAGTAGCGCAAGCTTCCAGCTTGCCATCTCCCGAAGAACGCAAGCTGGAAGCTCGCGCTACCTCAGAGACCTCCGCCAAGCTGGACCTCTTGGACGAGCTACTCGAGGAAGCGATCGACGGCGAACATCGCGTCCTGGTCTTCAGCCAGTTCGTCTCGATGCTGCATCTCATTCGCGAACGCCTGGAGAAGCTAGAGATTCCATTCTGCTATCTCGACGGCTCGACCAAACGGCGTCAGGAAATCGTGGATCGTTTCCAGAGCGATTCCGCGATTCCAGTCTTCCTGATCAGCTTGAAAGCGGGCGGCGTCGGCCTGAATCTCTCCGCCGCCGACACCGTCATTCATTTCGATCCTTGGTGGAATCCCGCGGTCGAGGCGCAAGCCACCGACCGCGCCCATCGCATCGGGCAAACCCGTGTCGTCACCGCCTACAAGCTGATCACCCGCGACACGGTCGAAGAAAAAATCCTGCGGCTGCAGGAGAGAAAACTCACGGCGATCGACGCCGCCATCGACAGCGAGGAACCGCTCATGACCGGCCTTACGACCGAAGAACTCGAAGAGCTGCTCACGTAGGCATCACTCTTGCGGGGGGAGGAGTCCGGTCGCGTGTAACATTTGATATTCCTTGCCGCCACGAGTTTGGAGCGTGGAGCAACGAGAAGTCCGTTAAGCGAAAGTATCCGACTGCGGATCCAATGTAACGAAGTAAGAATTAAGAAGTGGGAGTTACGAAGAATAGTCCCATACTCCAAGAGGAGGTTCACAGATGAAGATTTTTGTTGCCGGGGGAACGGGAGCCATCGGTCGTCGGCTGATCGCGAAATTGCTCGCCCAAGGGCACGCTCTAGTTGCGCTGACCCGTTCTCCAGAAAAAGCTCAGGCCTTGGTGCAACAAGGCATAGAACCTGCCATCGCCGATGTATTCGATACCGATGCGGTCAAAGCGGTGGTCAGTCGTGCTCAGCCTGAAGTCGTGATTGAACAACTCACCGCACTACCTAGAACCTACTCCCCTGAATCAATGAACGCTGCCGCCGCCCTTAACAATCGCATCCGTTTGGAAGGAGGCGCGAATGTGCTGGCAGCTGCGAAGGGAGCGGGTGTGCGGCGTTACCTGAGGCAGTCGATCGCATTCTGGGCGGTTCCTGGTCCTGGATTGGCCGATGAAGATACGCCCCTGGCATTTGATGCCTCGCCTGCGGTTGCAGCAGGTGCCCGTGAGGTAACTGAGGTTGAGCATCGCTTACTAGGAAATCCCAACATGGAAGGGATCGTCTTACGTTATGGTTTCTTCTATGGACCCGGCACCTGGTTCAACCCCGATGGCGATGTTGCCCAACAGGTGCGACAGCAGCAGTTTCCGATCATCGGGAATGGCGAAGGCGTTTGGTCGTGGTTACACATTGAGGACGCGGCGAGCGCCACCATTGCAGCAGCAGAGCGCGGCAATCCCGGGATTTATCTGATTGCGAATGATCAACCTTTAGCGCTGCGCGAATGGCTCCCTGCGTTTGCTCGATGGCTGAATGCTCCACCGCCGCCGCAGGTATCAGTTGGGGATGCTCTGAAAAGCGATGGTGGTGCGGATGCGGTTTACTACGGGACTCAGATGCGAGGCGTGTCAAATGCCAAGGCAAAACGCGAATTGAATTTTCAGCCGCGAGCGTTGGAGTGGATCGTTGACTGACAGTGTCCGACTGCGAATCCCATGAACGACTTAAGAGGTAAGAAGCGTTGGTCGTTTGTTCTAGCGGCGCTCTCCGAGCGTCGATCTTCCTGACTTCGGCGTCCAGGGAACGCCTCGACACTCGCATTCCAACCCGCTCGGGTTGCCGAGCTTTTACTCGCGTTCCAAATGGCGGCCGCTACGCTTCCGGGGATTCAGACTCTATGAAAAACGTTTCAATCGCCCGCGTGACTGTCGTTCTGTCGGTTTTTCTTCTTTTCGGTCACGCGGCCTTTAGCGAACCAACAGCATCGCCGGCGAACTCCGCGAAAGAGGAAACAAATTCTCTTTCGCCTGAGGTCAGTAAGAAGATCGACGAAGCAGTTACCAAGATGCTGAGCGAGAGAGGCGTCCCGAGTGCATCAATCGCGGTGGTCAAGGATGGAATACTAACTTACACCAAAGCTTACGGTTTAGCCGACATCGAATCGCATCGGTCCGCGACGACTTCCATGATTTACAGTATTGGATCGATCAGCAAACAATTCACTGCCGCATCCATTCTTCTCCTGGCCGAGGAAGGCAAACTCTCGCTTGATGATTCCGTCGGACGCTGGCTGCCCAGCCTTACAAGAGCGAACGAAGTTACGATCCGCCAGGTGCTCTCGATGACTTCCGGTTACCAGGATTATTGGCCACAAGATTATGTCATGCCTTCAATGATGAAACCGGTTTCGCCGGAGGAAATCTTGAAAAGCTGGGCGCAAAAGCCGCTCGATTTCGAACCGGGAACGAAATGGCAGTACAGCAACACGAACTACGTCGCCGCCGGCGCAATAGTGGAGCGCCTTAGCGGGATGTCTGTGCTCGACTTCCTGCACCGCCGCGTCTTCGATGCGCTCGGAATGAAGAGTGTGTTCGATTGCGATAGCTCGGCTCTGCCATCCGGAGAGCCGACTCGCTACCATCGGTATGGACTGGGCCCGGCACGTCCAGCTCCGAAGGAAGGAAAAGGCTGGTTATTTGCCGCAGGCGAGCTGGCGATGACAGCTTCCGATTTAGCCAGATGGGATGTCACCATGATCGATCAGACAATCCTGAAACCGCAGTCTTACCGCGACATGGAAACAGCGGAGTTACTCAAGAATGGCGCCAGCACTCAATACGGTTTGGGCATAGGTATAAGTTTGGTGAACGGTCGCCGGGTGCTTGCTCATGGTGGAGAAGTCTCAGGGTTCACGGCGCAGAACGCAGTTTATCCCGACGATCGTGCGGCGGTCATCGTGTTGACTAACCTCGATGCAAATCGAGCAAGTGTGAATCTTGCGAATAAGATCGGCGAAATAATCTTCGCTCCGACTGGCAATCGTGACTCGCTGGCGAAAGCGAAGGCGATCCTGGTTGATCTCCAAAAAGGTAAGGTTGATCGCTCACTTTTTACCGACAACGCCAACGCTTACTTTGATAAACAATGTTTGCATGACCTTGCAAGTAGCCTCGCACCTCTCGGTACTCCCACTGACTTCGAATTGGTCAGCGAAGGATTGCGCGGTGGAATGACTGCGCGTCGCTACCGGGCAAAATTTCAAAAGAAAACCCTGGAAATGACCACCTACGCCATGCCGAATGGACAACTCGAGCAATACATTGTCTCCGCGGAGTGAGGGTCGCTGCCTGCGCGAAGCGTGTTTACACTGGAGCGATGCGCACGGCGAGAAAGATTCGCTATCGTCTGGAGTGGCTGGGGCTCAAAGCCGCGACGAAAGTCATTCCGCTTTTGCCGCGCAAAGCTTGTTATCGGCTGGCTCTTTTGCTCGGTTCGCTCGGCGCCATGTTCGATCGTCGGGGACGACGCGTTGCGCTGAGTAATCTGCGCGTGGCCTTTGGCGATGAAATTTCAAGCGCGCGTCGCGCGCAGATCGTGCGTGAATCCTATCAGCATTTTACCCGTACCATGCTCGATTTTTTTTGGAGCCCGCGCCTAACGAGGCAAAATTTCTCGCGTTACGTTGAGTTCGAGAATCGCGAGAGATGGGATGAGGAAGACACGCGTCCGGGCAAGCCGGTCATTGTCGGTTGCTATCATTACAGCAACTTCGAATGGCTCAGCATCGTCTCGGCCTTCGCCGGTCTCGAAGGTGTAGTCATCGCGCAGCAATTCAAGAATCCACTGCTGGATCCGATCTTCCTGAAGTTGCGCCAGAGAAGCGGCCATCGCGTGGCACCGCGCAAAGGCGCCGTCATGCATCTTTACCGGGCCCTGCGTCGCGGCGAACGCTTCGCCTTGCTCGTCGATCTGACAATTTCGGCCAAACTGCCGACCGTAGCGATCAAGTGCTTCGGGCTTGAACGCTGCGTCACGTTTGCTCACGTGTGGCTGCACCAGCGCACGGGCGCGCCACTCATTAACGTCCATTGCGAACCGCTGCCCGGCGGGCGTTACCGCGTGGTTTTTCATCCCCGGATTGAATTTCCCGCGGGCGCTTCGCTCCAGGAAATGGCGCAAGCTTGCTGGGATCAGTTCGAGCCGGTTGTCCGGAAAAATCCCGCTCCCTGGCTCTGGATGTACAAGCATTGGCGTTACCGCCCGCTGGCGGCGAATCCGGCGGCATATCCGTTCTACGCGAATATTTCGCAGGATTTCGAGCGCCGTCTCGATGAAGGCGCGCGCAAACTTCCGCCGATGACTTCGAAGGTGAAGCTGCCGCGAATGTAATCCGTGAATCGTTACATC